>NZ_KZ672776.1:16496-27524 GCF_001811085.1 Streptococcus sp. HMSC062B01 | reverse complement strand
AGATCTTGATCTCTGCACCAGCAATCTCAGTACCACCAAGGTTTACTTTACTGAAAGTAATCGCTTTTTCAGTTGGTGTCTTCTTGTTGACAATATCACGAGATACCGATTTATCAGTTCCGAAATCTTGTGAACCAATCTTGATTTCCTCAGTTGATTTGTCATATCCTTCTGGTGCTGTCACTTCTCGGATAGTATAGTTGTCTCTCAACAACTCTCCTACGCTCGCATTACCATCAGCATCTGTTGTCAACTTGCCAACTACTGCCCCAGTACTGTCACGAACCACTTCAAATTCAGCACCTTGAAGATTTTCACCTGCTTCATTTACCTTGTGGATCTTAATAGAGAATACATATCCTTCAGCTACACCACCAGCAATCTGATAGGTACGAGTGCTAGTTGATTGTTCAGTCAGACCACCATTATAATTCATCTTGGCTACGTTCGTAATTTTTTCGCCATCAACTAAATCATAATTTGCTTTAGCCCTATATTCAATCATATAACCAAAGCCATTAGTATCTCCTAGAGGTAAAGTGAATCCATCTCCGCCCGGATTTACAGTCATTTGTTTCTTAAATGTTTCTGTCATATCCTGAGCATTAGACCATTTCCAATCTCCGTTATTCCAACGCCAATCTACTTTATAAATACGAAAAGTATCTGGTAAGAAGGTGAAATTTGGAGACGAGAACGCATCCTTGATGGTTATATCACTATAGTTGGCCATATTGCGGTTTACAGTAATATTGTAACGAATAACATTTTTCTCGTCATCCTTATACTGGAAGGAACTCTTTTCAATCTTAGAGTCATACTGTTTAGGAGGTCCATTATAATGAACAGTCCCTGGAACTAAGGTCCGTGTTCCTATTGTAAATCCAGCATTCAAGTCACCTTCTTGACTCACTACATCATGGTCAACCCGAGCATAGAAGAAAAATTCTCCACGGACACCAGATTTTTGCTCAACATAATTTGTATATGTTAAGGTAATCGTTTTGTTTGCAGAATCCAAAAATCCATTTGCAACAAGATTACCTGACTCGTCCTTAAGCTCAATGGCTGAAGAGTTCGCAAAAGCATACTCTGGCGGCAAGGTGATTGTCGTCGTATCTCCTTGATGTACTTGGTTATCAGGCAATACAAATTTTGCGTAAACGCGGAAATCTTGCCAAATATCAATCCCTTGTGTTAAGTCTCCTCCAGAAGAACTTTTGAGACTCATCTCAGTAATGACATCATTAAATTCGGCCGCCTGCACTTGGGCAAGAGGAGTTAATGATGGCAAAACCACTCCCAAACAAAGAATAATGACGTGAAGCCAAGTTCTAATTCTTTTGTTCATGCAATCTTCCTTTCTCATAATATTCAGTTTTGAATGTACAATGTAATTGTATACTAACTGATTTCCCCATCTTATCAGTGTTTACCTTTACAAAAAAGTAAACATTTTTTATAGATACATTACGCCTTCATTCTACCATACTATCAATAAAAAGACCATATGTTATAAGCCTTTTTTTAATATTTATTCAAATTTCATTAACTTGCTAGCATTGAACAAATAATTACATTAACTTTCAAATTAAAGCTGATGCTACCAAATCCAATCTTTTATTACTTTTTTGTGTCTGAAATACCACAAAAACCGGAAACAAAGTCCGGTTCTTCTGATTTATTTCCTAAAAGTCAAGGCGTAGAATTTACCATCCCAGAGGAATTTCAACTCTTTCTCTTTGACTCCCGCTGGAACTGCTGCTTCAATTTCTCCAAGATCAACAGTAGCATCCTTAAAATAGTCCTTGCTAAAGTGGTTTTTCTTATATTGCTGGTCCACATAATCCGCCGTCTCATCTGAAATCAAAATCTTAGTCCCTGGTTTAGCCACCCTTAGCATTTCCTGCATGGCCTTGGTCTTATCGGTAAAGAAATTGATTCCACCAATATGATAAACGATATCAAAACTATTATCCGCAAAGGGTAGATCTTCCGCACAGGCATGAAAGAGTTGCAGATTGGTCTTCTTGGAGCAAGATTTCTGACATTTTTTCAGCATGCCTATGGAAATATCTGCCCCGACAAAGTCTAGGCTTTTCAGATCAATATTCTTAGGGATGTAGCGCAGGTCTTGACCAGTCCCGATAGAGACATAAAGGACTGACAAATGGTCTTTCCATTCTATTTCAGCCATTAGCTCTCTTCTCAGCTTATCGACTGCTTTCCCATAAAGAAGGGCACCCAGCCATTTTTCACTCAAATCATACCAGCGAGCAAAGCGATTATACATGGTCATATACTTGGCATTGTCGCCAGAGATATAGTCCGGATTCAGAGCCAGGTAGATGTCCCCATCTTTTTGAAAATCATCCACCTCCAAGCCTGACTTCAGTTTCTCTTGTATCTTTGTTTCCATCATGTTTCTTGTCTCCTTTTTCTATTTGAAAATTATTATAGAGAATTCTGAAACAAAAACAAGAGATTTTCAGCAAGTGGCTACCCAGCATGAGTAACCGGAAGAAATTACTTGGCAAGTTGCAGAAAATCAAAGGAATATTATACAAAAGAGTCTGAAGCTTTCTGCTTTCAGCACTTTGGGTCCAATTGGTCAGCTTTCTACCAGCCTTGAAATTGCACTAAGCTGGTTCTTATCTGATGCTTCTTATTTGAAAGTATTTTTTCCATCTTATCTCAAATGTCGAGTTCATTCTGTGAAAGCCCGCAGGCCATTAGGATAAAGACAGAAATCACAGCCAGAAGCAAACTCTCGATTTTCTTGAACCTAGACATAGGAGTTCTCCCTTTATGCGAAACTTGTTGAGACTAGCACTCCGCCAAAAATGCCTGCACAGTCTTGACATCTTCTGAGCTACCGCCTTGGTCAATATCACAGATATGCTGGAGCCCATATTTTCCGATAATCAAGGCAGTCGCCCCACAGAAGGTCCGGCCGTGTTTAACAGAGTCGCCATTGTTAACAAAACCTTTAATCAGCCCAGGATGTTTCTTGATAAAGCGTTTGGTAGACCAAGGAATTTTCCCAGCACCAGCATTTCGAGTAATGAGAATACAAGGCCCTTCCAGTTTCTCCTTGATGCTCTGTGTCGGATAGCCCAGTGATTCTGCAAATCGTTTTCCAATACCAGTATTAGAATCATAAACTACAATCAACTTCATCACCTACTTTCTTAAAAAAAGGATAGCAAACCAGGCCGCAAAGCCAAGAACCACAACATCCGAGATGAGCATAAGCATAAACTCCAAATCTGGCATCATGTGTATGTAAATTAGCAATGACAACGTTGCTAAAGCCAGCGCTGTCAGCTTCGCAACTACTGGCAATCCCGGAATCAAAGTTGCTCCAATTAGGACAAGGATGAGACCTCCGACTAAAAATGACTGAAAATCTATACTTAAACTAAAACCAACTGTCACACCGCCATAGCCAATGGTCAAAAGACCAATCGCGACCAGACAGATACCTAAAATAAGCATTCCACTCATGGCAAATCCTCCTTGCTTATTCATTCTTTTCCTCACTTTCTATTTTTGAATGAATAGTTCCAGATATTCATTCACATCATGATAAAAAATAATGTATTTTATCTAATTACGTTCCTTTCCATTTCCGAATCACAGGGCATAATCCATCACCTCCTTTGTTTATGAATGAATATTTTTATAAATTCATTCATCGTCACTTCTAAGAAAAGGAATTTTCTCTATTTGGAAAAAATTCCCTTAACAAAATATTTCACTAAAGTCTCAAGACTATCGAAGTAGCCTGAAAATTCCTGCTCAGTGACATGCATGTCTATGTAGTAAATCAAGTCATATACCTTCATGATCTCAGCAATTTTCTCCTTCGAAAACCCCTCTTCCTGCAAGCGCTGGCTGAAAGTCTGAATCAGAAACTGATGAAAGGCATTGGACGCTCGACCGGCATCTTGATTATAGTAATCGTGCAGAATCTGAGAAATGCCCGGCTTATTCCACTCGGCTAAAATTTTATTGGGCGAAATCAACTCAAAAGTGACTGCAAAAAGCTGTTCAACGATTGCTTCGGGCTCGCCCTGCCAGTCTACGCGTTTCATGGTTTCCTCACGTATACGGCTATTTTCAGCTACATAAACCTCCAAGAAGATAGCTTCCTTGGACTCATAATATTTGTAAAAGGTTCCGACAGCCATCTGGCTTCTCTTGGCAATATCAGAAATTCCAGCTGCCTTATAGCCTTTTTCTGCAAAGACTTCTCTAGCTGCAGCCAGGAGCTCATTTTTTTTATCCATTTTCCTGTCTCTTTTGTGAATGAATTTTATTTTTTATTCATTCATATTTTAACACTTGTTTTACAAAAGTCAAGTATTTTGCTATACTACAGTCTAGATATTCTTTGAATATCAAATTATTATACCGAATTTTATTGGAGGTTTAGTAATGCTAAAAGAAAAACGCAATCAGGGAATGATTGGCCTATTATTTATTACTCTAATTTTTCTTGGAATAGCTGGCGCCATGGCCTTTATCCAGTACCAAAAGGCTAATCCTAAAATTGCCTACTCAGCAGACACCGCTAAAGTTTCTTCTGAAACAGTTTATACTGAAGTTTATGATATCTCTCCAGAACCTATTTTCCCAGTAAATGATAAAACTGAGGTTTGGCTGGTTCAATATAAGGATGGATATGTTGGCGTTCAAGCAAAAAAAGGTGACAAGCAGATCGCCAAGCTAGTGGAGCAAGCAAATAAAGGAGAGCTAAAGAAAAATCCCGCACGACTTGTCGGTACTTACATAAATACAAGCGTTCAAAAGAAGGACCAATCATATATTTCCAACTTTTCTAGCTTGATGCATAGTCTAAGAAATGAAGTTGGAGATATCTCGGCCAAAATTGCAACCAGCTCTTATATCTCTCTTTCTGAGTTTGACTCTGAACATTCCAAATTCATCTTTTACGTCCTATTCTTAGTCGGTTTATCTGCCATTTTTATCGGAACTGGACTCTTCAACCGCAGAAAGAATGTGCAAGCTTATAATGAAATTTATTCAATTTATCCAGAAGTCCAAGGAAATCTTAATCTCTTACTAGAACAAGCTTCCTTCCATGACGAAGAATTGAAAATCATCATCTATAAAGATCACCTGATCACTTATTATCGTGGTGTAAGAACTGTTGACCTAAAACAGGTTATCCACCTCTACCACCATATTTTCACCATGCATCGAGGCTTTGCATCCAACAGAAATTCTACTCTGATTGCTGTTCGATCAAATAACAAGAAATATCAGATGCCTATTCGAAATATTGGCAAAACGACAGATATTCAACTTCGGTCTACTTTTGACTATCTCTACAATTACTTCCCTCATATCAAATTAGGAGTGTAATGCCACATAAAACTCAAGCTAGATTTTCCAGCTTGAGTTTTTTATATATAAAAACAGGAGCAGGATACAATCCCAGCTCCTTTTTTTTAAGATATGCTTGTCAGAACGTTTTTCAGTAGATTACTTGCCTTCTTTTTCCCTTCTGCGTTTGTCCAAGGCACTATTAATCTTCTTGGTCTTAAGATTTGTATCCAAGTAAAGAAAGAGCCATACAAAGAGATAAATCAGAATAAAATCTAGCCAGAAATGCCAGTTGGCAATTAAAAATCCCCAGTTATTGTAGACCATGAAGCAGCATACTAAGACTGCGACAGCGACAAAATGCAGTAAAATCGAGACTAAAAAAGAGAAACGGTCTTCAAAAGTTTTTAAAATTGAACTGATGATCCCAATCAAACCGCTCATCACCATGACACTGACGATATTACTTGTTGTGGGCGGATTTTTTTGAATAGAGAGAGCAAGGACAATCAGATAGACTGCACTCCCCCTCTGGATGCCCATCAATATAGCGTGTAGACATTTTTTTATACTCATCACTTACCTCCTAGATTCCCAGATATTCCATTAAGAGTTTAACATAGCGACGGCTGACTTCGGTCTTGATTTGATTGGTCAGCTTGGCCGTCATATTGCCAGAAAAACTGTCAGATAAAGACTCCAAATGGTCAATATTGATGACAGCATGCCGGGAAACCTGGATAAAGTTCGAGCTGCTAATCCGTTGCTGAAAGCGAGTCAAAGTCTCTGTCGTCTGATAAATGCCTTCTCTGCTGTAAATCATCAAAGTTGTCTGGTTGATGTCTGCTAGGATTATATCTTCAGTCTTCAGCATGATAAGCTTATCGTCCGACTTGATAGGCAGGACACCACTTGGCCCAGCCTTGTACTGCTCTAAATAATCTAAGATGGCCTTGGCCTCTGCCGCTAGCTGGTCTGCCTTGACCACAACCAGCGGATCCTTGGATGAAATGGTTGGATCTGTTTCAAATTTTGCTTGCAAGAGGAAGCTCCCTATTCACATTCTATTGTAGTTTCAGCCGGCGGATGACAATCATATTTTGCACTATCCAAATAAGCGCTATTGCAACTAAAACTATTCCAACTATATAGAAAGTTTCTGTCCTTGTCAAGAGCTCCTGCCATTCAATGCGAATTCCCATTATTTTTTCAAAAGCTACTCGTGACTGGCTGTTATTGGCAAAAGTGTCTGCTAGACTTTCCTTCATGAGAAGCTGTCTGAAAAGAGATGCCATGTAGTTAGAAGGCGTAAGCTTCATCAGGTTTTGTGCCATGTTCGGCAAGTTTCCAATAGGGATATAGGTTCCCACTAGAAAACCAGAGGTCGCTCCGACTACTGTCGCTAATTTACCTAGACTATCCACTGATTTGAAGCGTTGAACAATCAGAGCATTTATTAGTGTGGCCAAGAGGCTGTTCAAGATCATCAGAAGCACCAGGTAAGAAAGTTTTCCCCATTCAAAGGAAATTTTATCCGCCTGCATAAAATAGCTGAGCATAAAGGTAAACATAATGACCTGCATCAAAAAGCCGATTATAATAGAGCTGATAAGATAACTAAGCTGCAAGCCCCACGGTCCTAAGTCCGTGATAAAAAGATCATCTGTTACCATCCGCTCCCGGTCTTCGACCTGCCGTGAGAAAGCTGCCAATGTGGTTGTTAATGCTGTAACTGCCAACACACCACCAATCAGCCACAAGTCCATCAGCTGGCTGGAATAACCTCCAGAATTACTTTTCAAAAAAACGATATAAAGCACAAAGGGAATAATGGCTCCAAAGAGGGACAAAATTACCCCACTGCGGTTGCGAAAATAAAGTAAAAAATTGCGTTTAATCAAAGCGAGCATATTAGCGTACCTCTCTTCCTGTCAGTGCCATAAAAGCATCGTCCATGGTTCCGGGTTGGAATTCAAATTGTTCAATATAGGGACCTGCCTGAGCCAATAAGGTCAGTGCTTCTTGAGTCGTTTTAGGGTGAAGGATAAATTCCCCTTCCTTGACTTGCTCCCAAGCACAGTCTTTTGGCAAACTTTTCTCTAAACCTGCTACATCTGGACTTAAAATCCGTAAGATATTGCGGGCGTAGTTTCCCTTAATCTGGTCTGCAGATCCTTGGGCAATAACCTGACCATGATCTACGATATAAATCTTATCCGCATCGTCTGCTTCATTAAGATAGTGGGTTGTCAGGACAATGGTCATCTGCTCTTCTTTCTGAATCTGCTTGAGTAGGCTCCAAATACTCTCCCGAGTCTGAATGTCCAGCCCTGTCGTAGGCTCATCTAGAAAAAGTAGGTCAGGGCTATTGAGCAGAGCTCGCGCAATGTCCACCCGACGCTTTTGACCACCAGACAGCGTCCCATACGGTTGCTTGGCAAAGGCTGAAAGACCAAGCTGAGAGACCAAGCGTTCGATTCTACCTGCAGGCATCTCCTTGTACTGCTTAGCTCTGATAGTCAGATTTTCCAAAACTGTCAGCCGAGCGTCCAACACACTGTTTTGAAAAACCACACCCAGCCTAAGCTTTTCAGCATAGCAAATCTGCCCGAACGTTGGCTTCAAGAGACCTATCAGCATCTGGATAGTCGTAGACTTGCCTGCTCCATTAGGGCCCAAGACAGCGGTAAAACTGCCTCTCTCAATCTGAATATCGAGACCATTAACAGCCACCTTATCGCCATAAATCTTGCTAAGATTTTTTGTTTCTACTAACATGATATTTTCTCCTGTCCTTAACTTCTGAGACTATAATAGCAAGTCTTTTTTGAAAAATCTCAGCTTTTTGGACAAGCGGTAAAATGAGGGAGACAAGAGGTGAAAATCTAGACATCAAAAAAGCCCCGACCAGAGGTCAGGGATAATAGACTAGCGTGTAACAATCTTTCGATAGCTACGTGAAGTTAATAAGAATACTAAAATATAAGCTAGTAAAAAGACGCTACAAGTTATGATCGTTGTCTGAATTAATAAGGGCGTATTGGTCACACCTAAAAGCGCCACAATCAAACTAAGCATATGAAAAGCAGCTGCAACATGGCAGAAAGCAAAAATAAGTGGCAAGAAGAACACAGTTACGATTTGCTTACGTATAGTGCGCTTGGTTTGCTTCTCATCAAGACCAACTTTTTGCAAGATGACAAATCCATCACGATCTTCATAGCCTTCAGAAATCTGCTTGTAGTAAATCACCAGAACAGCCCCCAATAAGAAAATGACTGAGAGAAACAGACCTATAAAGAGTAAGGTTCCCGTCACCTGCTTTTGATTTTGCTCTGCCACTTCTCTATCAAAGCTTACTGCATAACCACCAACTTGCAGACGGTCCATCTCTTCTGTTACTGCTTTTTGCACCTTATCAGAAAACTCCTGGTTGCTCTTCGTGTTACTAGAGATACCAATATAATATTCATGCAAAGCGTCCAAACCGACTTCTTTTATATCATTGACAACCATGTTTAACATAGCACCCCCAACCATGATATGCCCATTGGGTAAGTGTCCATGAGTAAAATCTTGTGAGGAAATTTGCTTGATTTTCCAATCCTTGCCATTGATACGTAAGGGTTGATTTTTATCTAAAGATAAGTTTCTACCATAGATAAGTGTTTCACCATCAGCTAAGTCTAATGTTTCTCCTGTCATCTTCTCATAATCCTGACGGCTTACAAGCATAAAGCTACCTACCGCCTTGCTGAAAGATTGAGGTGCTTGCATAAAGTTACGGTCGCCAACAGTTACTTCATTCCCCGCCACCTCAGAAAGCATCGACGTTTGATAAAGATAGTCGGAGTAAGTCGGATTTTTAAGACCAGATTCTTGAGCAATTTCTTTTACTTTTTCTAGTAGAGGTTCATTTCTATCTACTGTATCTGGCAAGGATACTGTGACATTATAGTCTTTTGGATAGAGAGTATCAATATAGTCTTTGCCGCCAACATAGATATTAATGGTTCCTACCAAGGTCACCAGAAGCATGGTTGAAAGGATGGAAATCGTAGCCAGACCTGCAGCATTTTTACGCATCCTAGAAATCAAGTTAGATACTGAAATAAAGTTCTGAGGCTTGTAATAGTAACTTTTACGTTTTCTTAGAAAATTTAAAAGTGTAATGGATCCAGCATTAAAGAGCAAATAGGTTGCTACAACAACCATGAGGACCGCAAGAAAGAAATTGGCAATGGCTGCAACAGGCTTTGTAACTGTCAAGGCTATATAATAAGCAACTCCCATGAGAACGACTCCCAAAAGGGTCTGCAAACCTAAGAATTTCCCCTTCTTTTCTCCTGCTTTCTTTTCTCGCATGAGGTGGAGTGAGCTATAGCGCAAAAGCCTCATAGAATTAAGAAAAAGAATGATAACAAAAGCTAGTCCCAGACTGACTAAAGTCAACCAAATATTAGACCATTGGAAGGTTGAGGTCAACACAACAGGCATCCCCATAAACTTCAAGAGCAGGGCATAAAGGAGCTTATCTAGTAGCGTTCCACAGATAATTCCTAGTCCGACAACCCCAGTATATAAAAGACACAGCTCTATGAAGGTCATAGTGAGTAGGTGCCTTTTTTCCATACCAAGTATACTATAAATCCCCAGCTCTTTGGAGCGATTTTTCATGACAAAACTATTGGCATAAGTCACAAGAATCAATACCGCAATCTGAATAACCCAAATCCCAAACTGCAGGGTCATACGCGCCGCTGTCCCACCATAAGTTGTCTCCATATTACTACTATAAGTCAAGGAAATAAAACTATAGAGTATCGCTGTTGCTACAATCGTGGATAGAACAAAGGGATAATAAAGGCTGCGGTTCTTAACAAGATTTGAAAGAGCTAGTTTACTGGTTAGTTTGAACATAATCACCCACCTCACTTGCCATGACAGTCAAAGTATCAGAAATCTCCTGGAACATCTGGCGTTCTGTCTTATCGCCCCGGAAAATCTGATTGTAAAGGATGCCATCCTTGATAAAGAGCACCCGCTTGGCCCGGCTGGCTGCTGATGTCGAGTGGGTCACCATCAGAATAGTCTGACCCCGATCGTTAATATCATCAAAAACATCCAAAAGAGCAGCCGATGACTTGGAATCCAGTGCTCCTGTTGGCTCATCTGCCAATAAGATCTCCGGTTCAGTGATGATGGCACGCGCAACCGCGACCCGCTGCTTCTGACCACCGGAAATCTCATAAGGAAACTTCTCTTGCAGCTTGTTAATTCCTAATTCAGTACAAGTAGTGACCAATTTTTGCATCATCTCTGTGATGGGACGTCGAGAAAGCACTAAAGGCAAGAGGATATTGTCCTTAACTGACAAGGTATCCAGCAGGTTAAAATCCTGAAAGACAAAGCCTAGCTTTTCTCTGCGGAAGCTGGATGCTTGGCTGTTTTTGATAGTCGCTGTATCTGTTCCATTCAGAAAGACTTGCCCTTCTGTTGGCTTGTCCAGCATGGCTAAAATATTGAGGAGTGTTGACTTACCTGAGCCAGACTCTCCCATGATGGCCACATAGTCGCCCTCATCCACTGTGAAGTGGATATCCTTGAGCGCTTCTACTTGATTGCCCTGAAAACGGGTTTTATAAATCTTTTTTACGTGTTGTACATCTAATAAAC
>NZ_KZ672776.1:0-16396 GCF_001811085.1 Streptococcus sp. HMSC062B01 | reverse complement strand
TCTTTCTTTTGATAATCTTATTCTACCGAATTTGTACTCGGCTTTCCATAACCTAACCTTACAATCCAGAAAGGAATCTTACACTTTTGTAAGATGGAATGAGCCCTATTTTACCCAAAAGGCTATTAAAGCAATCAACCACAGATGGGCCGGATAGAAAATGTAGAAGAAATATTTGCTCCACTTACTGGTATAACCGCGCTCGCCATTGTAGAGATAAAGAAAAGGTAAGACAGTGATAAAGAGCCAGTCCGAATTATAGAGCATCATCGAAAGGGTTTCTGACAAGCTTGGATAAACTTCGATACTCATGACAAACAGCAGAAAAGCTAGAGCAAGGTAAAGTAGATTACGTAAAACTTTGTTCTTTCTGCACCCATAGGTGATAAGCATAAAGGGGATCATGACCATACCACCTTCTGTCAAGAAAGCAGCTACTAGAAAGACTACTGCGCCTAAGCCATAACGGATCCATTTATCACGCCCATTAAGTTCAAGTTTCTCTTTAGAAAATCCAAAGAAAATCCCCAAACTCAAAACACCACAAGCTAGTGTTAAAAATATATTATTGGAGTTGTGTATTTCTTTTGACTGTAAAAGAAAATTTAAAATTACATTTCCAAAGAACATGAGCCCCGCCCAGAAAAAGAGACGAAGATTATATGTAATGCGGTTGCGCGTGTGAATAAAACCCTCTACTGCCGCAAAGGCGAACCAGACTCCTACACAGCGGGTCACTGCATGAAAGATACCATCCCATCCAGCTGGTAGTAAGCCAGGAATCTTATCAACGTGATCCAAAACCATTAAAAGTGCCATGATTAGTTTTATTTGAAAGCCATTGAGGCCATTCCCTTTTTTCATTTTCTTTCTCCTTTTTCTTTTATAGTCTTATCTTATAAAAATTAAAGAACACCTGCCATAACATAACCTTTCAATTCAAAAGAAAAACCTTACAAATTTGTAAGGTTAGGAGAAAGTTATGATGTGGAGGAAAATTTCTGCTTTCTCGAGAGAAAGTATGCCTTGGACTCGCCGGTCTATATTCCTCGCTCTCTTTTTTACTCCGGCAATTCTACCTTCAAGCTCATATCTGTAGGTTGTAACACTTTCTGAACTGCCGCTAGAAAGGCTAGACCATTATCAGATGGGGAATACTGGAATGTGATATGGATGACTTTTTTATCAAACTTATCACCGTATCGTTCCACATACTGTTTGCTTTCGAGGAAGTAGATATAATTATTGAGTTTTTCTTGCAGAATTTCCAGATGGACTGCCTCTATTTCTTCCTGCCAGCCAACTGGGTCCGCTAGGAGAAGCTCCAAATGATTATCAACAGTGCCAATAGCATCAAGTTCAGTTGGATTTAGTTCTGAAGAGATGGCTTTATGTAACAATTCTTCAAATTCTTGATTAGAAAATAGCCGTTCCACTGACGACGGATTTACTAAAATACGAGTGGGTGTTGATCTAAAATAACTTTGCATAGCTATTTCCTTACTTTCCTTAGTCACCCATTCTCCAGTTTCTAAGAATAGTTCCACCTCATAAGCATCTTGTTCGGATCTCAAAGCCTTGTCTACTAATTCTTTACTAACTGGATAAGTAACTTCTCTTTCTTGATGCCCTCCTGTCATCCAGGACATTGTATAACAACCATTTTCTTCAGTTATAATAAACCCATTTCCTTTTATTTGACTCATACTACCACTCCCCCAGTTCTTTCTCTTATGAAATGTTTCTCTCCCTGACCTTCTTTTCTCCCACAAGTAATTGCATGATCGTTGGCCATTTTCTAAGTTGATAGTCAAATCTGAACATGAAGATTACTAATAGACAGAGGAAGCAAAAGATCACTGCCTTGACTTCTTTCTCTATAATAAATAAAGCCACGGAAATTGGAGTTGTAATGATGAAAAAAGATAGCATAAGTTGCAAAAAAACTTTTCGTCTTTTTAATCCCTTAATAAATGCTTCTTTTTGAGCACCTTCTAACTCTGATCTTTTTAATTTTAGACTAGAATGATAATAGCGGATTATTAACTTTGCTGAAAAATAAGCTGGTAGACTCAGGAAAACGACCAAAAATACCCTGATCCACATATTTTCCAATAAACCAATTTGAGTGATTAGAGCAGAAATTTTATCTATAAGGAATAAAGTGATGGGGACCCAGACGTAATACCAGTTACTTGGAGTAGAAGTCTCCTCCATTAGGATCTTATTTTCCCAATCAAAATGGTATTTTTTATTGTTCCATATTCCTAAATTAATGATTGATTTCACATTTTCACTTACCTTTCAGTTGAAACTTTCTCCTAACCTTCACCTCAATCAATCGCCAAGCGTTTTTCCGCTAGTCCGATTTTTACTATAGTGCCTTGACCGACTTGGGAATCTAATGACAAGGAATTACCCAGTTGATCGGATATTTTTTTTGATAAATAAAGTCCTAATCCAGATGATTGATGAGTCAGGCGACCATTATAGCCTGAAAAACCTCTTTCAAAGACCCGCATAATGTCACTGTCCTTAATCCCCAAACCAGTATCTTTCAGGTAAAGAACGTCATCTTGGCAGAAGATTTCAATTCCGCCTTCCTTGGTATACTTGAGGCTATTAGATAAGACCTGCTCCAAGATAATCATAAACCATTTTTTGTCTGTCACAATAGTTCGATCCAAATCGTGCAAGTTCAGTGTCAAACCTTTCTGGATAAAGAAAAGAGCATATTTTTTGACTACTTCCTTGACCAAATCCTCCAGATTTTCCTTCTTCAAGACGAGGTCGTCATGGAAACTTTCCAAGCGTAGATATTGAAGGACTAGGTTGACATAAGATTCGATTTTGAAAAACTCTTGACCCAGTTGCTTCTTGGCATCTGGATCTGTCAAGTCCTGCACCAATAACGATCCTGCCGCAATAGGCGTCTTAATCTGGTGGGCCCAGAGGGTATAGTAGTCCATCAAGTCGTTGTAACGCTCTCGTTCTAGGACTGATTGACTCTTTTTTTCAGCTTCCATTTTTTGAATCTTTTCAAATAGCAGAGCTTCTACAGCTGTTTGGGTCTGTCCCTGTCCATAAAGTAGCTGATTGTGATAGTTCTTATAGGCTATCAAACTATCTATAGAAAGAGTCAGAATCCCCAAAACCAGTAAAAGAGTAAAAATATACTGAAGAACTACACGACTATCTTCAAATATAAAACTAAAAAATAGTAACAAACCAAAAAACAGCAAGAACTGCAATAAAAAATAGCGTCTTGAGTAAATATAATATTTGATAAAGAAAAACTTATTCCGTGTGTCCATTTGTCAGACCGTATCCAATCCCTTTTTTCGTCTCAATAAAGTTCTTGAGACCCGTTTCTTCCAGTTTTTTCCGGAGCCTAGCAACATTGACCGATAGGGTATTATCATCAATAAAGAAATCGCTGTTCCATAGCTCTTTCATCAAATCTTCCCTCTCAACTATGCTGCCTGCTCGCTCAAATAAAACACGTAAAATCTGGAATTCATTCTTAGTCAGTGTAATGACCTGACCATTATACATCAAGTCCATAGACTTGAGATTTAAAATCACGCCTCTGTGTTCTAGGAGATTTTGATCTGTACCAAACTCATAAGAGCGACGCAACAGTCCTTGCACCTTGGCCAGAAAAACATTGTTATCAAAAGGCTTGGTCACGTAGTCATCACCACCCATATTGATAGCCATGACGATATCCATAGCCTGATCTCGTGAAGATAAAAACATGATTGGAACCGTTGAAATCTTGCGAATCTCCTGGCACCAATGATAGCCATTAAAGAGGGGCAGACCAATATCCATCAAGACCAGCTGAGGTTCCTCCTTAACAAAAAGAGTTAAAACCTCCATAAAATCTTCAACCGCAAAAACTTGATAGCCCCATTGTTCCAACATCTTTTTAATCATTTGACGGATGACTGGATCATCCTCTACTAACATAATCTTATGCATTTTCGCCTCGCTCAAAATTATTTATAGCTATTATACCAAATTCTTTAGCAATTCACAGAAGTTCTCTTGATGAGACAAAAATCAGACGTTTTTCATGAGATTTCAAGTATTTTCCGAAAATTTGTTGACATTTTCTTTGTAAATTGATAGAATAACAGAACATTCGGAATTATCTGAAAATTCATTCTTTGTACGAAAAGGAGATTATTATGATTGAACAAACTCAAACATCTACCTGGCAGTCAAAAATAAAAGCCTTAGGACCAGGGATCCTTATGGCTTCTGCTGCGGTTGGTGGCTCTCATATCGTTTCATCTGCTCAAGCAGGTGCCATGTATGGCTGGTCCCTTCTCTTGCTCGTCATTCTTGCCAACCTTTTTAAGTATCCATTTTTCCGGTTTGGTGCTGAGTATACACTAGAAACAGGAAAAAACTTGGTAGAAGGCTACGCTGAAAAAGGAAAGATCTACTTGGGTATTTTCTTTATCCTCAATGTTTTCTCTGCCTTAGTCAACACTGCTGCTGTTGGGATTTTGTGTGCTGCTATCGTAGCAAGTGCCTTTCCTAATGCTCTAGGCCTAAGTATCACCCAATGGTCCCTAATTTTGATCGTTATCATTTGGGCTATGCTTCTCTTTGGAGGCTACAAATTCCTTGACGGACTGGCCAAATGGATTATGTCTGCTTTGACTCTCGCTACAGTCCTAGCTGTCATCGTTGCAATCATTGAGCATCCTGAATATGGTGCTGATTTTGTTGAAAAAACTCCTTGGCAAATGACTGCTTTACCATTTATCGTATCTCTTATGGGTTGGATGCCAGCTCCAATTGAAATCTCTGCCATCAATTCCCTCTGGACTGCCGAAAAAGGAAAAACAGTTGACATCTCTATCAAGGATGGTCTCTTTGACTTCAACGTTGGTTTCATCGGGACTGCTATTTTAGCTGTTTTCTTCGTCGCCATGGGCGCTTTAATCCAATACCCAACTGGGCAGGAAGTCCAAGCAGCTGGAGCAGCCTACATCCAACAATTCGTGGGAATGTATGCTTCTGTTCTTGGGGATTGGTCACGCTTCTTGATTACCTTTATCGCTTTTCTGTGTATATTTGGAACTGTAATCACAGTCATCGACGGCTACTCTCGCGTCAATGCTGAGTCTCTTCGCCTTCTTTTCAAGAAAAAAGAAATCTCACAAAAAGAGCTGAATATTTGGATGACTGCTACTTCTATCATCGGTGGTATCATCATTTATTTCTTCCAAGGAAGCGTTGCACCTATGCTAAGATTTGCTATGATTGCATCCTTCTTAACTACTCCATTTTTTGCCCTATTGAACTACCTTCTAGTTACAGGTGAAAATAAAAACCTAGCAAAATGGTTGAAAGCACTCTCTATCCTCGGTCTTATTTTCCTCTTTGGTTTTGCTTTCTTCTTTATCTATGCATTAGTGATTGGTAAGGCCTACTAAATAAAAGAAAGAGCAGATGGCTCAAAAGTTAAGCTTTTGTCCTCTGTTCTTTTTTGTCTCCTTCCACCAAACCCTTCTAGCTTATGATATACTATCTATATATGGATTCCTAGGAGATAGACAAATGGAAAATATTTTTAAGTACCTAGATGATACGCAGTATGATAATATCTATGACCGTCCCTTTAATGAACTTGACCTGCTCATCCTAACAGAATTAGCCTACCTTTCTTTTGACGGACTTGTCGCAAGCGATCTGGATCTAGATAAAAGCAAGCGGCTACAAGACATTGCTGAAAATTACCCTCAAGAACAATCTATGATGCATACCCGCAACCGTCTTAAACTACTTGAAAAAGCCTCCCAAACTAAACGTTTTAAGAATATTAAACTAATGGGCTTTATAAACGACATTGACTTGGAGATTGAAAAACAATTTGCTGCCCTAGTATACTGTATTCAGTCTAAACCTGCCACTTACGTCCTAGCCTACAGAGGAACCGATGACTCTATCATTGGTTGGAAAGAAGACTTCCATATGACCTATATGGATCGGGTTCCAGCCCAAAAAAATGCCAAGAAATACTTAAAAGAAGTTCTCAGAGAGCTTGATGGAGACTTCATCTTGACTGGGCACTCCAAGGGAGGGAACTTGGCTGCTTACGCTGCTAGTCAAGTTAATCCTCTCTTGCAGGAGCGTATTAAAAAGATCTATAGTTATGATGCTCCTGGCCTTAACAAAGCCATCATTGAAAGCGATGGTTATAAGGCAATTGCCAATAAAATCCAGCATTACATTCCACAAGGTTCTATTGTGGGCATGATGTTAGAAATTCCTAAACAGATGGCAATTGTCAAAAGCACTGCCCTAGGAGGTCTAGCTCAACACGATACTTTTTCATGGCAGATTGAGGGAGACAGCTTTGTCCTCCTAGACAGCTTAAATCCAGATAGCCTCCAGACGGATAAAACATTGAAGAATTGGGTAAGAAGTACATCTGACGAAGAATTAAAAGATTTCTTTGATTTGTTCTTCGGACTTGTACTAGATGCCGGTATCACTTCTATTGATGATTTCTCTAAGATTTCAAACGTTAGAAAAGTTTTAGAGATTTTTAAAAACGCCAACGCATTATCGGATGAGGAAAGAGAAATGCTGACACGACTCACTAGTCTTTTAGTAGATATGCGAGTCCAAAGCTGGAAGGACGATATTAGCCTACCTAACCTTTCTGAAATTGGCAAAGATATCCGAGAAAATCTATCACGCTGGAGTAAGCAGCTTCCTTTCGGCCAGTCTGATACTGACAAAACGGAAGACACCACCTCAGATGTTCAAGAGTAACATCGCAAAAGTGCTCTCTATCTTATCTAACAATAGACTTGACCTATCCATCCTAAAAACGAAACAAGCTTGTCCTTGACAGCTTGTTTTTTCTTTGTTAAAATGTAACAAAATACATTACAACTAATTAGTGATATTTTTAGAAAGGACACAAACTATGAAATCTATCAAAGGACTTGCCCTTATTACTGTCAGCATACTCTTGACTATCTATGCTTGGGCTTCAGCTGGGATGACCAACTTTATCGTACCCGGTCTGGCCTTAACAACCCTTTCCTTGACCTTTTTACTTGCGACTCGGAATGCTCTATTGGAAAAATGGTTCCATGGCATCGAAAATATGTACGCTTATCATAAGTTTACAGCTATCTTTTCCGTCGTTCTGCTCGCTCTCCACAATGTTGCCATGGGTGGCAGTCTCTGGGGCTCTCATCTGGCAGCCCAGCTTGGTAATGTCGGCATCTATCTCTTTGTCAGCATTGTTCTGGTGGCCTATCTTGGCAAGCACATCAAGTATGAGGCTTGGCGCTGGATTCACCGTTTTGTGTATCTGGCTTATATCTTTGGTCTCTTCCACGCCTATATGCTGATGGGCGGTCGACTCCTAACACCGACCTTGCTGGGCTTCGTAGTCGGATTCTA
The DNA here is from genome assembly GCF_001811085.1 of Streptococcus sp. HMSC062B01. NCBI lineage: Bacteria > Bacillati > Bacillota > Bacilli > Lactobacillales > Streptococcaceae > Streptococcus > Streptococcus sp. HMSC062B01. The sequence continues at coordinate 8,956 of NZ_KZ672776.1, read as the reverse complement.
TGCTATCATCGGTTTAGCTTCTGGCTTTTACATCATCTTCCTCTATCAAAGTTTGGCCTTTCGTCATCTGGGGAAAATCCTGCAGGTCAAACAACTGAACCACGATACCGTGGAGCTGAAGATCCAGCTCAGTCAAAAACTAGACTACCAGTACGGTCAGTTTGCCTTCGTCAAGATTTTCCAAGAGGGATTTGAAAAAGCGCCACACCCCTTCTCTATCTCTGGAGGCCATGACAATATCGTCTTCTTTACTATCAAGAACTCTGGCGATCACACTAAGAAACTTTATGACAAGATCCAAGAGGGAACCAAGGTCACCATTGACCGAGCTTATGGTCACATGATTCTTGACCAAGGGCAGGAAAAGCAGTTTTGGATTGCTGGTGGGATTGGCATTACACCCTTCATTTCCTATATCCGTGAAAATCCTAATCTGAATCGTCCAGTCAGCTTCTACTATGCTTACACTGGAGCTGAAAATGCTGTTTACCTAGACCTGCTCAAAGACTATGCAGCCAAGAATCCGCAGTTTGACCTTCATTTGGTCGATAGCAAGGTCTCCGGCTATTTAGACTTCAAGAATTATCCTCTGGACGACAAAACTACGGTCTTCATGTGCGGACCTGTCAAGATGATGGATAAACTAGCCAATGAATTTAAAAAGACCAATCCTAAAGCAGATCTGGTCTATGAAGGCTTTAAGTTTAAATAAAGAGTATAAAACATCAGGAGCAACCTTATTGTTGCTCCTGATATTTTATTGTCTAGTAATGGACGGAGCTGAATCAAGATACAGATTGGGAGGTCTACGCCATATTTAGAATATCCAGCAATCTCTAAATAACCTATAACAAGTAAATCCGAAACAATGAAATCCTCATCTTTATTGTTTACAGCTATGCTTTTAATAGCAAAATCATCCAACCCAATATATTTTTGTTTTCAAATCAAATACGTGGATACATCCAATGATTCTCTACATTCATAAATATACTAGCTTATCTTGGCAAACAATACATTATAAATAGTGTCTTGGAGTAACTTTTGAAACGACATAATAATCCCCCTCCCAACGATACCTTTACAGATTTTTTACCTACTAATCTAATAAAGCAAGTACTTTTTATCCATTATTCGTTTAAATTTCTGTTATCTCAATGGAATAAGTTTTATAATCAGACATTTCAGGCTCAATAAAAGTTACATTTTCCTTGTAATTAAAAAATACAGATTCTTCTTTTGATGTAGATAAGCCTCCCCATGGTTCAATTGCAATAAACGGCCCTTTATTCGCAGTAGACCACAAAATTAAATATGGAAAATCTTGGAAATCAATTTTTACTGCTTTATTATGATTTTTAGACTTTAATGTTACCGAACGAGAAGCCAGCTTATCCAAAGTAATTGCATCCTTTGAAAATAGATCATAATCTAAAGCTAATACTTTTTCTTTATTTAAAAAAGGCGAACGGCTTTTTATGTCAAGTAATCCCGTCTCGGGATATGATGCTGGAATACTACAATTTTCTTCCTTTTCAAACTCGAGATAATAATCTTCATACCGTTCATTTTCAAATAAGGGACAATTAAAACCCGGGTGCGCGCCTATGAAATAAGGCATATCTTGATTTAATCCTAAGTTCTCAACTAAGTATTCTACTTCAATCTTAGATTTATCTAAAGTATAAAATATACTTAAACGAAAAGGATAAGGATATTGTTTTAACATTTCCGAATTACTTTCAATTGAAAACATAATTTGATGGTCATTTATTATCTTATGCTCAAAATCTTTCTTTCTAACTAAACCATGACGAGGAAGATGGCCTTCTATAACTCCTTCATCTCCCATAATAAAGAGAGGAGCATCATCACGGACACTACCACAGTTAGGAAATAAGACAGGAGCCTGTCCTCCCCAATATTCAGGATTTCCCTGCCATAAATATTCCACGCCATCCTTATCTTTTATGGAAGATAATTCTCCACCCTTTTCCTTAAATTGAACTTTTAGAAAATCATTTGATAACTCTAGTACCATATTTTTACCTCTCTTTTTAATATTTATCCTTTTTATAAGATATTATATCTACATCAAAACTAACCAAACTTCTATCAGATTCCTCAACTAAACTTAGAAACATGTACTCAAAACTATCAATAGTCAACTTAGAATAGCAAATCCCTTCTAAACCTTCTGATACGAACCAATCTCCAATAAAAATAAGTTCCGTTTTTTTAATCCGAGGTGCTTGAGAACATCGTTCAAAATTAATAATTTAAACTTTTTTATATAGAGAACCTGATACTGCTTTTAGTAAACTCTTTGTTTTTTCAAGCATGGCTTACCTCTTTTCGAAAAGCCGAGAGAGTTCAACTCTAACGGCTTTACTTTCTATTCAATCATTTGTGTTTCAGCTAGTTTCTTATACCAGTGAGCGGATTTCTTCGGATAGCGTTCCTGAGTTTCAAAGTCTACGTAGAATAAGCCGTAGCGTTTTTCATAACCGTTAGACCAAGAAAAGACATCCATCAGAGACCAGATAAAGTAGCCCTTGACATTAGCCCCGTCCGCAATCGCATCGGATAAAACTTCCAAGTGTTGCTTGACGTAATCAATCCGAGCATCGTCGTAAACTGTATTGTCCACAAATTCATCTTTATAACCCAGACCATTTTCCGTGATATAGATTTTCTTGTAGTTTGGATAATCTTTCTTAATCCGCATGATCTGATCATAAAGACCTTGCGGATAGATAATCCAATCCCAATCGGTTTTCGGAATATGGGTTGGAGATTCTCTGCGCCCTACACCCTTAATCTGGTACTTGGAGCTTCCCTTTTCGCCTTTTCCGTTATGGATAATTTCTGTTTCACCGTCAAAGTCGCGCATCCAATCACTCATATAGTAGTTGATGCCGAGGAAGTCATTGAGGTCTTTAGCTGCTTCTAAAGCCGCAAAGTCTTCATCTCGTAGATCCAGCTGACCACCATTGACCTTAAGGATATGATTTACTCCTGCCAGAGTTACATCTGAATAGTGCCCCAGATAAGTCGCATCTAGGATAAACTTGTTATGGATAATATCTTCCAACTCTGCTGCTCTGACATCTGCTGGATTTTCTGGATCGAAAGGATATTTTGTAGGAAGTGCATGAACGACACCGATTTCACCCTTGTATCCCTTGTCCTTATAAAGCTTAACGGCACGGGCATGAGAGACCATCATGTTGTGATGAGATTGGAAAACCTTGGCCAAGTCATACTGAATACCTGGGGGGAATTTTCCAACTAAGTACTGACCATCACCAATGGGGCCAATTTCATTGAAAGTTGTCCAATAGCGAACTTCTGGAAATTCTTCAAAACAGAAAGCTGCATAGTCCACAAAGTGCTCAATATTTTCCCGATTGAGGAAATCGCCATTTGAATGAAGAGCCTCTGGTGTATCAAAGTGGTGAAGGGTCACAAAAGGTTCTACATGACGCTTGTGGCATTCTGCGAAAAGATTATGGTAAAATTCCACACCTTTTGGATTGACCTCGCCATAGCCCGTCGGGAAAATCCGTGACCAGGCAATGGAAATCCGAATACCATTGACACCATACTCTTCAGCCAATTTCAGATCCACAGGGTATTTGTGGTAAAAGTCGCTGGCAGGTTCTGCTGTATACCAGTAGTTGTCTTCTAGGTATTTATCCCAGGCAACAGGTCCTTTTCCATCTGTGTGGGTTGCTCCCTCAGCTTGATAGGCCGCTGTTGCACCACCGAAAATAAAATCTTTAGGTAAGCTTTTTGTCATCTTATTTTCCTTTCAATAGCATTGAGGTGAAACAAGTAAGTAAATAGGTAAGTAACAGGGGACTTGAACTTTGCTTCATCTCAAATAAATAGATTTAGTTGTTGAATTGCTCCTGAACGAAGGCCAGTGCTCCTTTACCATCGCGGGTTAGTTTGATGTATTGGGCTCCTTCAGTCTTAGCCAGCTTAATCCCCAATTTATCAGTTTCCGCCTTCATATCTTCAAAGTTAGAGGCAACTTGAGGGGCAAGGATAACTAGGTCAAACTCAGGCAACATTTCACGGTGAGCACCGTAGCCACCCGCTGCTGCTTTGACAGGAACATTGTATTCAGCTGCTGCTTTATTCAAAGCGTTGGCCAGTAATCCACTAGTACCACCACCTGCACAGAGCACCAGAACATTGGTTTCTTCGCTAATATTGTTTTGCGCTGGAGCTTCTTCATCCACTCCTGCTTTTTCAAGGATAGCATCCGCTTTAGCAGTGTTAAAGTTAGCTGCTACTTTTTCTTTTAGAGCATCATTAGCTTTACCAGAACGTTCTTCTTCTAGGATTTGTTCGTCATAAACCTTGACAAATGGATAATAAATAACCACATCCACTACAACAAGAAGGACTGCAAGAACAAAGGACAGAAGTTGGAAGTTGGTCCCCAGCACAATTCCCAGTGGTCCAGGAGTCACCCAAGGAAGGTTTGCTGAGAAGGAGTTCATGTTCAAAGTATCAACAAAGAATTTGAAAATCCATACGTTTACGATAGGTGCAAATATAAACGGAATGAAGAAAATCGGATTCAGTACGATTGGAGCACCAAAGAGAATGGGCTCATTAACACCGAAGAAAGTTGGGACAACAGACGCTCGTCCAATTGCACGGTTACGCTCTGACTTACAGATCCACATAAAGAGGAATGGAACAATCAAGGTCGCACCAGTACCACCCATGGTAACGATGAACATTTGAGTACCAGAAGTGATGACCTTATCCGCATGCTGACCAGCTTGAGCCAGAGCCAAGTTGGCATCAATATTGGCATAAGTAATGGCAGCAATGGCAGGCTCAACGATAGACGGACCGTGAATTCCCACAAACCAGAAGAAAGCATAAGCACCAAAGATAAGTGTGATTCCCAGATAGCCATCTGCCGCTGAGAAAAGCGGAGCGAGAAGTGTTCCGATGGATTCAGCAACCGTCACTCCCAGACTTGCTTTAACAAGCAGTTCCAAACCGTAGAGCAGAACGACTGAGACAGTAAATGGAATCAAGTCTTTAAATACTTGCGAGATATTTGGTGGAACTTCTTCTGGCATACGAATGGTGACATTATTTTTCACACAAACCTTGTAGACATTAACCGTAACAAAGGCTGCGATGAAAGCTGTCAAAAGACCTTTGGTTCCCATGAAGGCAGTCAGGAAGCCACCTTCCTTGGCAGGCTCAGCTGCCATGAGGAGGAAGCCGACCATAGAAGCTAGCATAGTAGACAAGAAGTTAATCTGATTTGTCGCAGGCAGGTCGCGGTTGACAGAGTCTGTCAGCGCCTTAGCAGTGGTCCCACCCACAAAGAAAGCCAGAATCCCCATCGAATAGCTATAAGGGGTCATTAGGAAAGTTTCAATATCCTTAGACCAGTGGAAGCCCCAAGCATTTGGCACATAGGCAATCAAGATAAAGATAGATGAGAAGAGGATGACTGGCATACCAGCGATAAAGCCATCCCGAATAGCGCGGAGATAGATATTCCGAGAAATCTTCTCAAAGAAAGGCTTCCCTTTCTCAATAAGTCCGATGAGTTTATTCATTATTTTACTCCTCTTTTGTATAGTTCAATCAAATGGTGCATCATGTCTTTTAGCAAGATAGTAGTCATTAAGTGATCTTGGCCGTGCATCATAGTCACACTGTAAGCCAAGTCCTCACCAGCAGCTTCTTTTGTCAAGAGACTGGTCTGAGCATGGTGAGCTTCAGCGATGCAGCCATTGGCTTCTTCTACTAAGGCATCTGCCTTAGCAAAATCCCCAGCCTCTGCGGCTTTCAAAGCTTCTAGGAGCTTGGAGCGAGCGTCACCAGCGTAGGCAACAATTTCAAAACCGAGCAATGTTACTTCTTCTCTATTCATGAGAGTTCCTCCTTGTATTCTTGTGTGAAATTTTATTATTTTCTATTATAAAAGGCGTTGGATATGCAGCACCAGGTAGACTCGTTCGCTGCGGTAGAGATCGATTCCCGTCTTCTGGGCAATGATTTGGTAAATATCGCTTCCGACCTGATAGGCTTGAGGGTAGGTCATCTGGATCTGACTTTCCATTTCCAACAGGGAAACATTGTCATCACGGCTTCTGTCCAGATAGTCCAAAAAGTAGTTCAGGTGAATCATAAAACGGTCATAAAAGTTGCTGTTTTCTGCACTTCTTTTAATGCCATTTTTCTTCAGCTCTGCTTCAACTGCAGCCAGAATATCTTTTCGCCTGTCCAAATGGCTTTGTCCCTCAGGATTGGTCTCCCCTTCAGCATTGATAAAGTGATAAGCAATGCGATTGACCTCGTCGCTAGGAAAATTATCCAACAACCTCTCGCGGTATATCGCTAAGGCTTCCTGAGCAATCTGATAAGGAACAGGGTATTTATCCGAAGCATCCGGCAGGTCACTCTCCTTGTACCTGCCCTGCTGCACAGCCTGATAAGAACAGTAAATGTGATCCGTCAGCGTGACATAGATATACTCCTGGACAGGGTAATTATACTTCTTAGAAAGGGTATCAATCACATCATAAGTCACTGTGATAAAGTCCAGCGGAACATCTTTGAGCAAGGCCACAAAGTTTTCTTTAGACTCTTCCGTTCTTAGGCGAAAGATTTTCTCAATCTTACTTTCCAGAACGATGTCACCCTTCTTTTTATTAAAAGCTATGCCACTGCCAATCAGAACAACCTCTTCACCATTTTCATGTTTAGCTAGAGCAACATTGTTGTTCATAGGATGTATGATTCGATACATATCTCCTCCTCTTCATTTTCTAGGGTTCTGGCAAAACAAAAAGACCACAAACAAACTAAGGCTATATCTTCCCTCAATTTATTTGCGGTCACGCCTAATCCAGCTTAGTAACGCTCACCCTATTCAATTTCTGACTTCATTATAGCATATCAGTCTCAGAATGTAAACCCTTACTTCATTTATTTTTTAACAAATTTTAGGCTCTTTCTTTCCAAGAAGTAGCTGTTTTTTGAAGAACCTTGTTGAGTTCGTCAATATTTTCAAATCCTGTTGTACGAAGCCACTTGCGAGCTGCTTCTTCACCTTGCTCAATGTAGTCTTTGACACTGCCAGCCCAAGTCGCACGTCCGCAAAGAACGCCGTTAAAGTTAGCACCTGACTCATGAGCGAACACAAGTGTTTCTTGGAAAAGTTTCGCAGATACACCAGCACTCAAGTAGATGTATGGCAAGTTTGTTGCCTCATCTTGTTCCTTGAAGAAGGCAGCTGCTTGTTCTTTAGTATACACCACTTCACCATCGCCAAAGCCTTCAACATATTTAACATTGACTGGAACTTCCACTTTCAAGACATCAATATTGAAACGTGGGTCTGAGAAGACCTTCATGGCACCGATAACCTTGTGTGGTTTTACTTTGGCATATTCTGCAGAACCTGCGTCAGCGATTTTTTCATCGTAAGCCAAGATTTCAAGGAAGAATGGAATATCTTCTGCCACACACTCTGAACCCACACGCTCGATATAAGCCTGCTTTTGCTGATTGAGTTCTTCAGAGCTGTCTACATCATAGTAAAGAAGGAATTTCACTGCATCTGCACCTTGTTCTTTAATACGTTTTGCAGACCAAACATCCAGACAGTCTGGCAGGCGCTTGGTGCTTGAAGTATCATAGCCTGTCTTTTCATAGGCCAATAGCAAGCCAGCATTCTTGTCCAAAGCTTTAGTAGCAGGCAGTCCGTACTCAGGATCTAGCAACATAGATGAAGCATAAGGAGTTAGCTCTTCTGCGACCAAAACTTTCAGTTCTTCCATTTGAGCTACTGTTGGTTCTTCTGTTTGGTATTGAGCCATGAGGCGTTTCAAAGCACCACGTTGGTCAAAGGCAAGAGCTGAGATGATCCCATTCTCGTCAGAAAGTTTTTCCATGTACTTGCGTTTTTGTTCTGTTAATACCATTCTTTATACCTCTTTTACTGTGATTTGATTATATAAATTATCATAATTGTAGACATTGACATGTCCAGTCATTTTTTCTTGGGCATTGAGCATGCCCAGAACATTTGCTTTTTTGAGCAGAGAGACAGCATCTGCTTGATGACTCAAAGCTGAAGAAATCCCTGCAACAGTTGAGTCACCAGAGCCAACTGGATTGACCACTTGGATTTTAGGAATATCTACTTTGTAGAAAGTATCACCATGTTTTGCAAAAGCGCCATCTGCACCGAGTGATACGATGATCCACTCGATTCCTTCAAATAGCGGTTCTGAAAGGACAGTTTTTAACTCATCCAAATCTTTGGAAATTTCGCGACCCAATAACTGAGAAAGTTCCTCGTTATTAGGTTTGATGGCAGTTGGTTTCACATCTGATTTGAGCACAGCTTCCAGAGCTGCTCCAGAGCAATCCAGCACCACCTTATTGCCAGCTTGATTAGCAATTTCAACCAATTGAATATAATATTCAACTGGTAAACCGGCTGGTAGACTTCCCGAGATACTAACTACCTCAGCTGATTCCATTAATGATTTAAAATGATGTAAAAAACCATTTGCCTCATCCGCTGTAATAGTCGGACCGGCTTCTAGGATTTCTGTTTGCTTACCTTCGTGTAAGATAGCAATACAGTTTCTCGTATCTCCCGAAATGTTATAAAAGCATTGTCTAACATTAGGATGAAGGTTTTGTAATAAGAACTCTCCATTAGTCCCACCAATCAGGCCCGTCGCAGCAACATTATCTCCAATTTCTGCCAAGACCCTGGTTACGTTGAGACCCTTTCCGCCTGCTGTTTTACTGGCTTCTGCAACACGATTAACAGTATCTATTTTCAATTCTTCTAAGGGATAGGAAATATCGATAGAAGGATTCATGGTCACTGTAAGAATCATCTGGCTACCTCACTAGTCGTGGTACTCTCCACGATCCCATTTTTCAA
>NZ_KZ672775.1:0-2302 GCF_001811085.1 Streptococcus sp. HMSC062B01 | reverse complement strand
AAGTTGAGGACAACTTCTTTACCACCGTTTGCTTTGACTTGTTCTTCAGTCAACTCAGCACTGATGGTTTGGTCTTTCAGCTTGATTTGTTTTGCATCCAGCTTTTCACCATTGAGTGTGAGAGATGCTTCTGCATCTTCGCCTGCAAATTCAAGTACTGGAACTAAACTATCGCTGATAGAGAAGGCTGTCGCATCTTGCGGTACAGTAGTCTTCACAGTGTAAGTGAAGACATCGTCACGGTTAGCTAATGTTTCAGCTTCTTTACCGTTTACTTCCTTCTTCAGTTCTGGTTCAGTTGGGGTTGGTGGAATGACTGGAACTGGTTTAGAACTTTGTTCTGTTCCTGGGTCATTGTTAAAGTTGTATTTAGCGGTGTTGTAAATCCGTGTCGTACCATCTTTTTCGATATAGTCTGACAGGTTCGCTCCCGCCTTGATCTTAGCCTTGAAGCTGACATGAACTGCTTTGCCTCCTAGGGCTTTCGCTTCGTCTTCTGTCAGTTTGACTGTGATCTTCTGACCTTTAATTGTAATGTGGCTGGCATCTAGTGGTTGACCATCTACCGTTGCGCTTGCTTGGCCATTTTCACCTGAGAATTCTAAGACTTTCTCAATCGTATCGTAGACTGCGAAGCCTGTAACATCAAGCGGCACAGTTGTGTCGATTGTGTAGGTGAATTCTTCATCACGAGCTCCTAAGTTCGCTGACTCAGCCTCATTGACCTTCTTCTCAATCGGAGGATTTTCCGGACTTGGAGGAGTCACTGGGACTTCATTAGAATCCTTAGTTACGCCTGGGTTGTTCGGGAAGTCCACTCGGTAGCTTGCCTTATTCGGAATTCTAGTCTTACCATCTTTAATGTAGCCAGATAGGTTGACACCTTGGCGGATCTTAGCTGTGAAGGTTAGGTTCACATCTTTACCACCATTGTTCTTGACTTGTTCTTCGGTTAGGTTCACAGTAATGGTTTGACCATTAATTGAGATACGATCGGCATCAAGAGCTTGGCCATTTAGGCTAGCAGTCGCACGACCTGTTCCATCTGCAAATTCAAGAACGTCTTTCAGCTCATCATTGATAGAGAAGGCTGTTGCATCAAACGGTACTTTCGTATTGATGTGGTAGGTGAACTCATCGTTACGGTTGGCCAGTGTTTCCTCTTCCTTACCATTGACATCCTTCTTAATTCCAGGTTCTTCTGGAGTTGGAGGCGTTACTGGTACTCTGTTTGAATCCTTATGGATTTCTGGACGATTTGGGAAGCCTGCTGTGTAAGAAGCTGTATTCGGGATGCTAGTCTTACCTTTTTCAATGTAGTCAGACAAGTTTGCACCTTCACGAATCTTAGCCTTGAAGGTCAAGGTTACTTCCTTACCACCATTTGCTTTCACTTCGTCTTCTGTCAGAGCCATAGAGATTGTTTGGTCTGCAACGTTGATACGGTTGGCATCAATTTCTTGACCATCAAGAGTCGCTGTTGCTTGACCTTTCTCACCTGAGAATTCTAATACTGGTACAAGAGTATCTGATACTGAGAAGGCTGTCGCATCTTGAGGTACAGAAGTTGTTACTTTATAAGTAAACTCTTCATAACGTTCTTTCAGCGTTGCTTCTGGCTGACCATTCACTTCTTTCTTAATACCAGGTTCTTCTGGGCTTGGTGGAATCACTGGAACTGGTTCTGTGCTCTTTTCTGTCTTAGGATCATCGTTGATGATGTATTTAGCAATGTTAGGGATCCGAGTTACGCCGTCTGCTTCAATGTAGCCTGCCAGGCTGACATTCTTACGAATTTTAGCCTTGAAGCTTACATGAACAGCTTTATTGCCGTATTTCTTCACTTGATCCTTCGTCAGAGTTACTGTCAGAACTTGTTTATCTACAGTGATTTGTGAATCTTCGATCACATCTTTGTCACCATCTACTGTAACTTCTGCTTGGCCTTTCTTACCTGAGAATTCAAGAACGTCTTTCAATTCGTCGGTAATCTTGAAGCCAGTCGCATCGACAGGTACTTTCGTATCGATGGTGTAAGTGAATTCTTCATCACGGCTGTCCAAAGTTGCAGATGGCTTGTTATTAACCTTCTTCTCAACTGGTGGATTTTCTGGTGATGGCGGAGTCACTGGAACGATGTTTGAATCTTTCTCAACTTTTGGACGGTGTGGGAAGTTAGCCACATAAGACGCCTTGTTAGGTACACGCGTTGCGCCGTCTGCTTCGATGTAGTCTGCTAGGTTTGCACCTTCACGAATCTTAGCCTTAAAGTTGAGGACAACTTCTTTACCACCGTTTGCTT
>NZ_KZ672774.1:0-37806 GCF_001811085.1 Streptococcus sp. HMSC062B01 | reverse complement strand
GTAAGAAACCAGGTCTTAAGAAAGCTCGTAAAGCATCACAATTCTCAAAACGTTAATCAATACGATTATATCAACGTTTACAGACATTCAAGAATTATTTCTTGGATGTCTTTTTTGTTTCAAAAAATCAAAGTTCACCCCAAAATTCACCCCATATTCACCCCATCAATTTTTTAAACTACGAAAAGCAATATCACCTACAGTCTGATTGACTTTATCTTTGATATTAACGTAAGTTTTTGTAATCTCTTTATCACTATGAGTAAGAGCTTCTGAGAAGGCTTCAAGAGAAACACCTGCTTGTTTAGCAAGAGTAGCACCAGTATGTCTTAGTTTGTGTGGTGATGCTGGTGCTAATTCGGGATGTCTTCGTCTGACTGATTTCATCTTGATAAAACTTAAAATTTTTCTAATTATAACGAAGCATAGTCAAAAAGCTATGACCTCTATATTCACAAAAAAATCCAGACCAATACTAGTCCAGATTTCTTGTCTATTAAACATTCTTTTCAAAGAATGGAAGAACGGCTGTAACGGCTTTGTCAACGCAATTATTTAACTGTGAGAATCCGACGCACATAAATTTTAAATGGCGTCTCAGTCACATTTAAATTTATGAGACGCTTAGACGTTAGGCTTTCAATTTGTCAAATTTTGCTTTGACATTTGCCTTGAATTCTTCAAGTTTAGCCTTGCGTTCGGCTTTACGTTCAGCCTTCATTTGTGCACGTGCCTGGTTGTAGAGGTCTTCTTGGACTTGCAGAGCTGCTTCGATTTCGGCTACGACGGTTGCTACATCCCAACGCACGATTTGGGTGTCGTACTTGGTGAAGTAAGCATCGATGACTGCTTCGTTGTTTTCTTGCACCAAGGCAACAACGGCTGTTTCACCGTTAGTCAATTTCTGAGAAACAACGTCAATCAGGCCAGTTTCTGCCGTATCAATGGTATCACCAGCAGCCAAACCATAGAGGCTACCCATACCATAACCAAACAAGACGCCGATAGGACCACCCAAAAGCCCGATAACTGCACCGAACAAGCCACCTTCTAGGGCTGCATCCGTCGTTGAATCTTCAAAGTCATAGCGTTCTTTTTCAACGATATGACCGTTTTCATTTTTGACCAAGGCGATTTGAGCAACCTTGGTCGTCTGAGTTTGGCGGAAAGCCTTCAAATCCGCAAAGGACTGATAAGCTTCGCTTTCAGTGTTAAAGATTGAAACTACTAGGTTTTCCATAGTTAATACCTCTTTTCTAAAAATTACACATACATTATAACACATTTTTCTTTTTTTGAAACTACTTTTATGCGACAATTTACATGATATGTCGCAATTTGTCAGCGTCGAAGGACTGGTGCAGGCAGCGGTATATCCTTGCCATATCTCGGGCCAGACACTCTGGCGACTCTGAGTGATTATCAAGAAAGGCGTCCAGCAACATCTTAAAGCCTCCCGTGCAAAAAGTAAATAAATAGTGTTTTTCCTGTATGCCTGTCACACGGCTAAAAGACCGCTTGACCAAATCTTCCAGAAAATTATAGCAGATATTATGTACCAGCTCTGTGTAGCGAGTCTGATGAGCGTGCCGAATCACATCGACACTTTTATAGAATCTGCCAACTGTTTCCTTATGGTCGAATCCTTGAAAGAAGTCGCTTTATTCGTCGGTCAAGACAATTAATTTGGCTGGTGCAACTGATTCGCCAAGCTATGAACAAGCAATTATTACCTTTTGAAAGCAAAAATGGCAATTATGAAGGTGAAGCTACTCAGGTCTTAGTTCTTCTATCCAATTACTATGCAGACAAAAAACTATTTGATGAAAATACAGATGAATATGGAAATATCTTGATTTTAAAGGATTCATCCATCATTTCTAAATTATCGGCTATCCCAGATTTATTAAAAAGGGGATCTAGTAGGTAACAATAATATCGAATATATCAAAGTACGCAATATTAGGATTTCTTCAGAGGTTGAGTTAGAGTCAGATGTTGATGGGGATAAGTCGGATAATCTGCCAATAGATATAAAAATACTAGAAAACAGGCTTGAAAAAGGCTCGTAAAGCTAGCCAGTTCTCTAAACGTTAATTCGTTGCTGGACAGCAGAATACAAACGAAAACACTTTGCATCTTGCAAGGTGTTTTTTTCTATGAGAACTGGCGGTGCGCAATTAGGATAGCTCTAGCGACTTTAGTCGCATAGAGATATGCTATGCACAGTTGCCCCAAGAAAACAAGCGAAGCGATGTTTGATTGGATGGCAACCACTGCACTCAAAACGTTAATCAACACGATTATATCAACGTTTACAGACATTCAAGAATTATTTCTTGGATGTCTTTTTTTGTTCAAAAAACTAAAGTTCACCCCAAAATTCACCCCAAGTTCACCCTATTACTTTTTGAGACTTCTAAAGGCTATTTCTCCTGCTGTTTGATTTACTGTTTCAGTAGTATTGACATAAGTCTTCGTTATTTGGATGTCACTATGAGTAAGTGCTTCTGAAATAGCATTTAATGATGTTCCAGCCTGTCTTGCCAGAGTTGCTCCGGTGTGTCTTAATTTGTGAGGAGATGCTGGAGGAAGTTCCGGATGTCTTCTTCGAATAGAATTCATTCGATGATTAAGATAATCAATATGAAGTGGAACGTTAATACCGTTTGTTCTATTATTGTATGTGAAAACGAATTGCTTTTCATTCTGTCTGATTCCAAACAGCTTTAGTTGCTTTTTTTGTTCTATTTTCCAATCGGTCAGGATATTCATTAGTTCTTTAGGTGCTTTAAATAGAGTTTTTTTATTTCCTTTAGTTGATTTAACATTTCCGAATTTGTCTAATGCTTGTTCAATGAGAATTTCATTTTTTTCAAAATTGATATGTTTCCATTGGAGAGCGTAGGTTTCTGATTTTCTATCTGATAAAAAGAATGTCGTATAGAACAAAGCATAATCTTTTAATTCCATTCGATCATTTTTTAGATCGTCATCAAATGCTTGTAGCCATTGTTTAAGTTCTTCCTCATTTAATGCTAGGTCTTCAAACTTTTTACTTTCTTTGAGGGCTAATTTTTTATTAGCTTTAATTCTACTGATTGTCTTTTTTACCTTATTGACTTGAATATATTCAAGCTCTTCTGCCCGGTCCAAGACAGAATTGACGTACCCTCTAATGGATTTAAAGTTGGCATAAGAATTCGATAGTGGAGTAAGAAGTGACAAAACTAGTTGTTTATTTTCATTGAGATGATCAATAGAATAATTACCTAGGACTGGAAGAATTTGCAAACGAAAGAGATTTTCTGTTTGAAAGACAGTTACTGCTGTAGGTGGTTTAATAGTAGCAGTAGCTTGTCCTGCTTTATAGGGTTCTAGCCAAATGTCTTTGTAAAAATCTTTAAATAGGATGTCTCCTTTTCTTTGAGATAAAGTAGAAAATCTTCCTAAACGTGCATTTTCAATGTCAACAGCTAACTTAATTTCTGCTTCCTTTGCCTCTCTGCGAGTTTTGAATCTTTTTTCAAATCGTTTACCAATTCCTAACTTTCCTTGGACGTCATCGGGTATGTACACCCTTAGCCTATAAGATCCATTTTTTGTTTTTGAAATGCCCATTTTTGCCTCCTTATGCGCTTATCTCTAGTCGAGTCATCCACTGATTGATACTTTCTTTGCTGAAACGAATGGATTTTCCAATTCGAATATAGGGTAATCCCATTGCAATCCAGATATCAAGGGTATTATGTGAAACTCCAAGATAATGGCACGTTTGTTTTTTGTTCAGAAATGGAGTATCTAATCCCATATCTTCTTTGAAATGATGAATCTCATCTTTGATAAGAGTTGCAATCATTTTTTGAATTTCTTGTGTCTGTTCTTCTGGTAATTGTACTAACATATTTTTTCCTTTCTAATGTCCTAATACATAGGTAAATTGTTTTGCTGTCTGAGCGTCAAATGTACGGTAGCTAATCACTCCAAGCCCTTTGACATTACATTCTGAGACAAGAATTGAGCCATCTGATTTGACTTGCTCCACAAAGGCAATATGTCCGTATATTGGATTAGCTCCAGCTTGTCCAGGACTAAATGATAGAGCAGAGTGTTCAGTTGGTGTATGGGTTGTAGTAAAGCCTGGCTTATTCATCCATTGGCCACCATTTCCCATGAATGGATCGAAGTTAACTCCGACTTGTTTTCCACGGTTAAAGACATACCAAGTACATTCTCCCCATGGATAGGTGCTAGTGATATATCCATTTGTATCGATAGCTTTTGTGAGACTATATCCTACCGGTATATCATTTGAAGTTACTCCTCCACCATCTCTAGTTTTTCCTGTAGTTTGTTCAGGAGCTTTTGGTGTTCCTCCATGTTCATCGATATACTGATCTAGCTTTTTCATCGTTTCAGCTCGACGCTTGCCAGAGCCTGTAATATCTGTAAAATAGACACCTCCATCGACGGTCTGATTCAAAGAACCGTTCGCATATTTTTGGGCCTTATCATCTTGAATTTTGAAGGTTTCATTCTTATTTCCAATAATTGTCTGTTGAGTTAATGCGACTACGGCAACCTCATCATTGAAATTGTTGGCATTCTCAGGATTTGAATCAAATGCTCCATAACCAAACATGTTGGCACCAGGGTTTCTTGCGACTCCAGCTGTTCCGAGAGAGCTTTCATTTAAGGCAATTGCCACGATACCTCGGACATCTAGATTGGATTTAGCCTCCCATTCTAGGAGTTTTTTCCCGTTAATCCGGTTCTTATCATAGGAGATCCCTAAAGTGTCTAAAAAGCCGTCTAGTTGAGCTGCTGTAATGCCATATCGATGAACTAATAGATTGTGTGTATATGGATCTCCAGAGGACCAGTGTTCCGCATAGGTGGCTCCATCTACCCCAGATCCTCCAGTCGGACTTCCTGCTGTGGCAACCGCAAGAATGATAATGAGAAGAAAGGGGAGAATTATGGGGATTAGTCCAACCAGTAAAAACCATTTTAATTTCTTCATAGGACCTCCTTTCTAGTTAGTATTTGATATAAGCTGTGAATAGCACTGTCCCAAAGCGCCACTTGGCATCTAGTACGACAGAATGAGCTTTGACTTGATCCAGTATAGAGTCTTTCTCACTTTCCTTAACAGGAAACAAAAGAAGGAAATCGACTGAGCGTTTCCCTTCTTGATAAGCTTGAAAAAGAGTCTCTTCAAGAATCCTTGAAAAAGATGTTCTTGAGTGAATTCTAATATTCATTGTATTCTCCTCTCAATTGATTGAGTCGTTCTGTTAGTTTGTTTCTTCGTTCAATATTTGTCCGTAATTTCTCATCTCGAGTCATAGTCTTTCGATAGGCACGAGTAAAGGCATTGGATCCTTGAGCTTTATACATTGCTTTCGGATCTTTGTATTTATCTAGTTCACGTTCCAGTGAATTGATTCGGTGTTGTTTAAATGGGGAAATCCATTCTTCTTTTAGTGTATGGAATTCATCTTCTGTAGTAGAAGGTCGATCAGCTTGAATAGGTATTTCCACTTTTCCGCTAGGCTGTTCTGGTTGTCTTTCTTGTAGATTTGATTTTTTTGAAGTAGGCGTGCTCTCACTCGTATTCTCTGTTTTAATTTTAGGATCTATTGTGCCCTCTTGTTTAAGAGGTGTTTCAGTCGGAATATCTGGCTCGAATTCATCTTCTGGCATCGTGTCTCTCTGAGTAAAGAAAGAGCCGACTTGTTGGAAGTGATCTTTAGAATGCATGACCATTCCTGCTCCAATCCCTGCTCCAGCTAAGGCGAAATTTCCTAAGTGTTGAGCGCTTGAAAGACTACGAGTTGGAACTTGAGAGGCAATCTCTTTTGTTCGAGTCATTCCGTGCTCCATTCGATTCCCAAGATCACTTGCCATCATGCGGGCTTTGGATCCTAAAATGAATTGTATCAATTCTGCTTTGTACTTCCACATGAGAATATAAATCGTACCTTTTGAAACAACGGATACTAAAAGTTTAAAGACCAGTCCGAATAGGATAAGAGAAGGCAGAGTTTTTAAAACTTTATCAAAGCCACTGGTAACTAAATTTTCTAAGAGCTTTTCTATATAAAAGATGAGAAGAGTTAAAAGACTTGTAATGGCTGGAAAGGCTAGACCTCCAAACATGACTTTTAAAACTCCGAAAATCAAATCTTGCATTCGAGGAATGAAGGATACAAGAAGGACAATCGGAAAGAGCAGAATCATCATGAGAACTAAGAGTTGAGCTAAGACATTTAAGAGCTGAATCAAGATAACGGGAATGGCTAAGACAAAGGCCTCTATGATTTTAAAGATGACATAGAACATACGAATGAAGATAAAGTCTGGCATGGCAGATACCCAGCGGTTTTCTTCTGAATCTTCATTAGCCCCATCACCTTTTTCTTGGAGATAGTCTGACCGAGTTTTGGCTTTCACGGGTTTAAAGTTTCCATTCTTGTCACCTGTTCCTAGAACTTTACTATCATCAAAATTCTCCTCTTTTCCGTTTTGACTATTCTTATATTTCCCATTTTCTTGACCCGTATTGACAAAGACATAGGCCTTATAAGATGTTTCTGCGATATAGTTATCTGCCATTGTCTCCCCAACTTTGAGGGATTTCTCTTTTCCATAGTTAATCTCGATGTTTGAAATCTTGGAAGAGACATCTTTGGAAACGGAGTTGATGGTATCAAGTAAATAGAGGCCTCCAGATGTTCCAGCAATGGTCCCAAAGTAACTAAAGCCAAGAAGTATCACCATACAGACATGAATCATAGTTCTTGTGAAACTTCCTTTTGAGAAGAAATACTGGTAGAAGAGATAAAAGGCCAGTCCTAATAACAAAATAGAAATCAAGGAACCACTTGTGACTCCTCCATGGGAAGAGCCAGTGAAACCACTCCAGATTTTACTAGCTCCCTTATAGACGTAGTTCTTATAAGCGGAGTATAAATCAACACTTTCTAATACACGAATTAAGAGCGAAAAGAAACCAACTACCGCATTGAGAATGAAAAAGAAGAAGTTGACGAAGAGTTCGTTAATTAAGACCCAAGCCCCATTGAAAGACCCAAAGCTAGTCGGCTCCATATAGGACTTAAGAGAGAAGATATCGACTCCTCTTAATTTCTCAAAAGCTTCTTGCATGGATTCACCTCCTTAACTAGCATATTTATTTTCAAGACTTGACGATACTGTAGCTTTCATTGGTTTTAGAAGCATATCAATATCTTCAAAAATGTTGTGAACAGAAATCATATTGAGATTGCCGTAGACATCAGAATAAAGGCACTGACCTGAGATCATATTATCAATCCATTCCAGGTTGTTTTCAGTCACTTCCAGATTGACGTGTTTCAATATATCTTCTCGTTCAGACTTTTCATAAAAGGCAAAGATTGTCCCAAAACCTGTTGTATCATCATCATTTTCCGCATCATGCACAGACTGAGTAATAAGGGCAAGCGTATTATTTTTAGAGCGTCCAATCCGGCGCATATTTTTGATAACCGCTTTTCCTTCGGCAGACTTCATAAGGATCCAGGCTTCGTCAAAGAACTCAATCGTATCTTCATGTTCATTGCGTTCTCCAAAGTGAGTACAAAAGGCTCCTAGTGCAAACATGAGGGCGATAGAGTTTCGTTCATGGTCTGAAATCTTAGTGGAATCATCCTTTGGAAGTTTTAGATTATTGACCTCTAAAACAGTCACACGAGACTCATAATTGAGACCTTTTGTAGTTCCGTCTGAGAAAGCTAACTCTAAAATTGAATTATTGACAATGGAAGTTAAGTAACGTCCGACTGAGGCTATATCTGATGAAGCAGCTTCTCTTAAAACTTTTAGAACATGTTTAAAGCCGACAAACTCACCAGCTACTCGACGTTCGACAATGGTATTGATGGCTTCTGTAATAGCTGTCTTTTGGTCCATCGATACATCATCTACAGCTTGAAGAAGAAACTCGAGCATATTCTTTGCGACCTCTACAGCTTGTTCCTTATCAAGAACCACAATAGGATCTAAGACTCCGTGGTTTGAAGGTAGTGAGCTATCTAGCGTCACAAAATTAAAGTTCTCAATCTGTTTCTTGCGTTCAGGATAAAGACGAGCGAATTCCTGAGAGTTAATTACTTTTTGGTAGTGATTTCTAAGTTCACGTTTCGGGTCAATGTAGAGAGTTTTGACATTCTGTAAAGCGACACTTAAAAAGATAATCTGAGCGAGGAAGGATTTCCCTTGGCCTGTTGCCCCAGTGATAATGATATGTGGGTTCTTGGTAATCTTTCCTGCGATATCTTCTTTGTTTCCCACTGTCGCATTGTAGAGGACGATATTTTTTGATGATTCGATGGCTTTTGAGATGGACTCCCAGCGTCCCGTCCAGTTATCAACCCGGCCGATATACCAACCAATTCTATTTCCAGAAGTGGTATTGGTAAAGGGCATGAGTTCCGCAAAGCCTCTAGGTGTTACCATGTGAGTCCAGGTACGAGTTTTCTTTTGAAGAGGTTCTCCGTATAGGAGAGCTTGAAAGAGATAGGGGCCGTCTTGTGAGGCTTCACTAATCTCAACTCCCATATCATCAAAATAGTTAAGGACCACTTGTCGTCTTTGGCGGAGCTGGTGAACACTTGAAGCTGAGACAATCAAGTAGGCTCCATATTCAATAATATCTTCTTTGTTTCCGACTTTACGCATCAGATCTTTTAGAGAGATAGATCCCATAATGATCTCATCTTGTTGGACGGTGTCGGTATTCTCAGCTTCTTCCATAATGTTTCGATAACGAGTGTTGGAACGGCCCATCTTGCCTTTAATCTTATTGGTATCAATGAACTCAGATTTGATTCGTAACTCAACTGGAAAATTCAAGCGCTGGATGAATTCTCCTAAGTGAAAACCATTGAATTGAACGGGAAACTTTCCAACAGGAAGAATCGTCACAAAAGAGGATCCATAAGGGCTTTCTAGTTTTAGAAAGCCTCCTTTAAGGACCTTAATCAAGGTATCTGTAATATTGAAAGACGCACGATTGGCAATCACTTCTTTCTTGTAATGAGGGATATAGCGGAGGTATTGCATCCGCTGGTAGTAAAAGAATTCTTCATTGGTGAGGCGCTGTGCTCGAAGAACAGATAGTGCTTGAAAGATAGTAAGCTCATCACTTTGATATTCTTGATACCAAGTTGGACTCAGTTCTAACTCATAGCCAAGCCCTTTTGCGATTTTTTCTGAAAAGTCTGTAAAGCTTTCATAGGCCAAGTCTTTAATGGTTGCCCCGTGATTCTGTTTTCGAAGGGTGACTCCAATCACCCAGTCAAACTGATAAGGGATTTCCATCTCGTCTGTCAGACGCTCAACGCTGTAAAGAAGCAAGTCTTCTCCCAGTTCACGGCTGTCATCTGCGAGAGCATCGGAAAAGTCCCGCATTTTTTCTTCTAGGAGATAGTCTTTTGGAATCAATGAAATTTCAAAGTGTTGATTCTTTTGGAGCTTTTTCATCATTTGCGCAACAGTAATTTTATGTTTCCATTTTTTCTCATCATCCGTAATGGTGATGGGAGTATTGGGGATTCGATAGAAAGCGACAACGGAATGATCCTTTTTCAGAGCTAGGTTGTCATGTGTTTCTCGAATCGGGTAGGTTAGGGTAATACTCATAGGACCTCCTTTTCTATAGGTTTGTTTTTTCAAAGACAATTTCATCAATTGGTTCTATTCGGTCCTCCTGGTAGATAGCTTTTTGATTAAGTTTGAAGTCCCACAGATACATCAGGTAGTCAGATAGAAAGAGATGCATCTTCTTTCCATGAGGTTCATACTCAGTGTAGAACTTGGCCAGCTTATAAGGAAGGTACCAATAGAGCAAGAGAGAAATGGAGTGAGTCATTTTAGCTAATGGAACAAGAAGGACTCCTCCAAACAGTAACATCCCCACAAAGACGAGGATGAAGACAATAAAAAAGGACAACTGCATCGGTGTCGCAAAGTACCAAATCCGTGTGCCCTTTTTTGTCTTAATTTCTTGGATCCAATAAGGAGCATTTAGCCCCTTACTGTAATCATAGAGTTTTTCTTCTTTCATGATTAAAGTCCTGTTTCAATTCCAAAGAGACGCAGGAACCATCCAAATGCTTTGAGGATATCCTGTCCTTTTGCGATGGAGACAATCACGGCATAAAAGCCAACGACCGAAAAGAGTTGGAGCCAGGAGCTGTTACGCCAAGCCTTAATCGCTAAGAGCACGGCAATAGCTGTTAGGATCCAAATTCCGTCTCCTTGAAGGAAACTTCGTAAGTTGTCTGTGTTCATATAAATTCTCCTATTCTTGATTATTTGCGTAGTTTAAGGGGATTGTGTGCTCTAGTTTAGAGACATAGTAGGTTTTTTCTTTTTCGATAAGGGTAAAGGTAAAGTTTTCAGAGTGAGTGGTTCCTCCCACTTCAAAGGTTGCTTGAACATAGGCTATTAGCCCCTTTTTATTCTTTTTGAGATAGGTGTAGTCGATACTTTTAAAGGTGGTGTTTGCGACAACATCTACATCTTTTGAAATCAAGTTGAGATTATCTTGATTGGTGGTGTAGTTGGTGAAAAAGACAGTCAGAAACTTATCTACTTTCTTGTGTACTGAATCAGAAAGACGATCTGTAGTAGTAAGAGTGAGTTTGTCTTCTTCCTTGAAGGATCCAGCTTGTGAGCTTTCTAGGGTAGTGAACCAAGGAAGGCCTGAGATATAGTAGCTATTTCCTTTTTGAGCATAAGGGATATTGAAACCTGTCACAATTTCTGTTTCTTGTGTTTCCTTGTCATGGCGTATCCATTCCTTGTACTTGATCCGGTAGGTTGCCACATTGTTTTCTACAGTGATTAGTTGAGCGGATAGTAACTCACTTGGATTTCTGACTTGGCCTTGAGATTTCACATCCGGTATAAAGTTATAAAAGCTATTGAGATAGTCGATCTGTCCTTCTTGCTTTTCAACTTCTTGAGGGAGAGTGAAGTAGGCATAGACAAAATCATTGAGATAGTACTGGAGCTTATAGTCGTACTGTTTTTCTTCTACAGGTGCCTGAGCTTTTTTGGCATGGAGTACCTCCACATTCTTTTCTAATTTAGAGACTTGATTCGAGAGTGTGATAGCACGAACAGCCCCCGATAGACCAACAAAAAGGAGGAAAGAAATTCCTCCAATAACAGCCAGATTGATTGTTTTCTTGTTGGTGATTTTCAGTTTAGGTGGACCTCCTTTCTTTTCCATCTTTTTAAAATTTGAGAGGTAGTCTCTCGCTTTTAGTAAGTAGTGTTTAGCTTTATCCATAAGACCTCCTTTTAGAGTCCAGCCAGTTCAATGAGTTTAGACCCCTTGGCATAGAGACGCTTATTAGCTTTTTCGATTTCTCCGTTAATGTAATAATAGCCACGTAACTCAGTTTGGAGCTGCTCAACTAGTTCCGGACGAAGATCTTTAACTTCTTCCTTTTTGAGTAAGCTATTTAATTCGCCAGCCTTGGTCCAAGCTTCTCTGTGGTCTTTCTTCTTGAGTAGCTCTCCCAGTTCATTGGTGATTTGAGAGACTTTCTTTTCAAATGTTGTTTTCGTTGCCATTTCAATTTCCTTTCTAAATGTTTCTTGATTGCTTTTAATGGTTTGTTGGATAAAAGCGATGAGTGAGGGACGCATTCTTTTGTTTAGACTAAGGATTTCCCCGTTTAGCGTAAAACAGGCATGTTCATAGTCATAAAAACCTTTCGCATCCGGTAGCTTCTCGGTAGATCTTCCAGCACATTCATAGTAGAAGTCCTTGCCTTTTCGTAAGAGAATGTACATATGCCAGAATTCTTGTTCGGGCAAAAGGAAGAAGTCCGTCTGATAGATCTTCTTAAGCATTTTAAGAAGCCTCTAGAAGATCATCATAGCCCAGAGCTTGGTAGATAAAATCAGAATCAAACCAGAGCCAGTCATTAATCGTAGTTTCTGTAGGTATATCACCAGAGAAGATATCTTCACAGATAACCGTTAAAGTATCAACTCCACCACGTTCACGGACAGTGTTTAGAGTTTCTAATCCACCTGACCAGGCTTTAAAATTTTCTAATGAATTGATTTCTACTTTGTATTCCATAGCTTGTTTTCCTTTCTAATGTTCATAGTGTTTACTAGCTTTGAGGAGCCGTAACATGGCTTTCCCACGATCGGTAATTTCTCCGCTATTTTTGATCATCTTCATGTATTCCGTCTGTAGAATCTTATCTGCTTCAGAAACGAGGGCTAGGGAGTTTGCGACTTGGTAAGTTAGCCAGCGAATGGTTCGCTCAATACTATAAGGTTGAGGGTTGGTTGAGAGTTTTAAGGGTTCGACTCCCCCAAAGAGTCGTTGCCATTTTTCATCGGGTTTGTAGGCCCCAAACTGATTGATGCCATCATAGACTTGGATTTCTTTATTTATGATGCCTCTAGCAATTTCGCCAAGATCGACACCAGCGATATATTCTTCTACAACTCCTTGAGCCTTCTGGTCTGAAAAGCGTAGTTCGTAGCGATTCCAGATACCAAAAATCTCCAAGGATTCGTCCAAGGAGATGTTTTCCATTCGTGCTATTTCATAGCGCTTTTCATAAAAGTTGAAGTAGAGCTGACTTTGACGGCTCCCAAAGTAAATGGACAAGCCGTGATTAGCTTCTATATCTTCGTTATCGGTAAAAGATCCACCTCCCGTGATATTCCACTTTTTAAGAGTATCAAGGACAATCTCTTTAGAATGGAGTTTCTTTATCAAGTCAGGTATTAGAATTTGTTGGTCTTCGTGTCCATAACCCTTATAGAGTTCATCAAGAGCGATATCCAGGCGTTTAACCCGTACATCCTGATAGGAGTAGAGGATATGTTGGAGAAAGATTTGCCATGTGATTCCCTTGTGTTCTAAGATAACTTCCATCTCACGGCATCCTTGGCCGGATAGTTGAAGGCAGACTTGGTAGTCATTCGTAATCGCCTTATCAAAGAAATCAAAGATCCAGATGTTTCCTCTTTGCCAGAGATGTGTATAGTTCATGAGACGTGTTTCTTGTTCGGTAAACTCACTCAAGGGGCAGTGAAGGAAATTCACACAAAAGTCATCTAAATCTTTTAGTCTTGGGAAAGACAAGCGGAGGTAGTCAATCTGAGCTCGAAGGCTATCTCGTTCACAGTCTTTGTGGTAACCCAGTTTTTCTTTTAGTTCTCTAAACTTTTCAATCGTTAGTCCTCTCTCGCCAGTTTCATAAGAGCGATAGGTTCTAGTTGGAAGATCCACAGCTTGTGCAAAATCTTTTTGGCTAAGTCCAGTCTGTTTTCGGAATTTCTTGATATGAAAAGGACTAATTTTGTCCATTCATTTGACCACCTCTTTCTAACTAAGTGACACACTTTTTTGACGAAAGTGACACACTTTTTGAAATTTGAAAACCCAACTCCCATAAGGAATGAGGAGGGGTTGGTATGGCGTTTTTGCCAATTGTAACCCCCCTATTAGAGTCGGGGGTTACTTGTCATCATGAGCCAGGAACGGCGGGCTTCGGTCTTCGCCTGACCTGCGGTCAGGCTTGCCCTTGCCCTTGTCCTAGCCCATGATGACTGACAATCGCTTCAATAGCTTTTGGATAAGACTTGCGTCCATCTTCCTCAAATTGAGCAATTGTTTCAAGAAGTAACTTTTCTTGGAAAGGTTCAATGAGAATAGCGGAATCAGTACGTTCAAATGAGATCCCGTGCTCCTCCATATAAGGAATGATTTTTCGAAGAGTTTGCATCTTTAAATCATACTCATCCGCAAATTCCTTTAGTGTTCGCCGATCTGGTTCGTTTCCCAAAACCTTCTCTTCCTCTATTGTTTCCATTGTTTTAACCGGTGGTTTATATTCTTCAAATACTGAGAACTCTTCTCCTTCAAATTCCATAATCGGGATTTTAGCGTATTCATCATAGAAGGAAAAGCCCTGGTCAAGTGGAATATAAGGTGAATAAAACTCACCAGCTAGTTTTCCACTTGAAGCAATATAACCACGACCGACCACTTTCACTCCGTTAATCTCGTCTAGCTTTTTAAATTCTTTGGTTTTATTAGCATCTCCAAACATCATGTCATATCCTGTTGATTCTAAATGACCGACAGAAAGACGCATCATAAAGTTGTCCCGAAGAGAAGTTTTGATATATTCTCCATCAGGCCGTTGCATGGCAAAGATCACGTAGACTCCAGCTTGACGACCCTCTAGAACGATTTGAGTTAGATATTCCATGAGTTCCGACTGTTGGCTATAGTCACGGTCAATCTTAGCCATGAGAGCAGCCCATTCATCTACTAGAAGAAATTTAGGTTTTAAGTTGTAATGGGTGTAATAGGTACCTGGTCTATAGTCTGGAAAAGACGTTAATACTTCATAGCGCTTCTTCATAAACTCGACATTCTCTCTAAAGCAATTAATGATATCCTCTTTACTAGAATAGACTCGACCGTGAAAGACAGGTAGTTTTTTTAAAGAAGCTAGGTCTGAGTTTTTAGGATCGCAAATATCTATATAGCCGACTTTTAATAAGGCATAGATAATGGACATGAGAGTGACAGTTTTTCCTCCACCAGTACCTCCGCCAACAAGTAGATGGGAGTCTTTGACATAATCCCAGTAGACGTCTTTCATAAGACGGATCTTTGAGCCTCTCACTTCAACTTGATCAATTGAAATGCGACTCTCAATCCGATTGATGGCGATTTTATATTTGATAAACCGATTGTCAAAACTCTTGTCACGAAAGTCCCCATTAAACATGACTTCAAGAGTAGAGCCAAGATTTAAAAATCGATCTTGAAATTTGTTTCCTTCCAAGATAAAACTGACTTGAAGCTCATAGCGACTTTGTTTAAGGTAGACTTTTGGAAGTGTAATCTTTTCAACCATGCCTTTCTCTCGTTTGACTTTCTTGACCAGATATAAGTTGTTCTCTAATAAGAAACGGGAGAGGATGCGCAGACTGTTGAGCTTTTGAAAGAAAAGGATCTTCTCGTAACAGAGATAATTGACCCCCAAAGAAAGTAACGCAGACAATAAAATCCCCGCTCCAATGAAATAACTCTGAGGCAAAGGGTGTACCTTTAGTTGTTCAAAATGAAGATAGATATAATAAGCGAAAACCAATAAAAAAGGAAACCACCAGATAAACCATGTGATTCCCTTAATGTTTCGATGAAAGATTTGAACTCTTTTTCCTCGGTAGGTAAAGAGTTTCATGAGTAATCACCTCCTAATTATCTTTCTTATTTCCTGTTTGTTTCACTTCCTTAGTTTCCTTGGCTGGAGTAGCTCCCCCTTTCTTTTTGATTCTTGAGGCGAAGAGTTTAAAGATATCCCGATTATTCACGTGAATATGGGCGACAACAATATCTTCTAATTCTACTTCTTCACGGTATTTAATTCCCAGGTCTTCAATTTCAGACTCTGACATGTCTGCGATAGTGAAAAAGAGGGTTTCGTGCTGGACAGAAGAGTGAATCCCTACAACGATTCCACGGATCTCGCCTGTATTGACTTGGACAAATGATCCGTCAGGATTTCGTTGCGATTGATCTACTTCAAAGATGACTTCAGGACCTTCAATGCCTCGGAAAGTCAGTTTTCCAAGGATTGCCGGGACATCTAGTCCATCTGTAATGACACGATAGGTTTTATCCGCAATTTGTAGTTTTTCTCCGTAGTTTAATCCAATTTTAGCCATGTGATTTTCTCCTTTTATTTCTTATTTTTTAAGTACCAATTTTTCCGCAAAAACATTGCGGTAAGGTGCAACATTCTTACCATTTAAAATAGTGTCTGAGAAAAAGATTGGGTTAACCGCTTCTACTAGAGCATCTTCTGGAAAGACCGTTGTAGAGGCTGGTGTAATGACATGAAAGGCGCCGTGCTCTGCACTGTTTAGAATGTGACGTTGGTATTTTCCTTTTTTACCAAATACAGACTGAGGAGCTTTCCCCAATTTTTCATAATAAGCTTGACCAATAAATTCTGGTTTCATTTTTAGTGTTTCTGGAATCATAGGATTCTCCTTTCAAATTTTGAGTAAAAGAAAAAGAGTTAAGCTAGTTTCTTAACTCTTGAGTAATAGTGATTAAAAATTTTGCGTTTATACATACGACTATAAAGATCGATATCTCCATAAGCAAATCCTGTTTCTTTTGCCTTAGAGACCAAATGATCGATATCTACCAGGGCTTGGCTATATAGTTTAGCTAGTAGACTTTCTGAACTATCAAACATCCCATAGGTAAAGAGATAATTTTCATAGAGTCGTTTACATTGTAGTGCGAAAAAAGTTTGTCATAGAGTTCTCCTTTATTGTAATAAGAAAAAAGCTACTAAGTGAAAAAAGGAAAGAACTTAGTAGCTTGAGAGTAGGCCTATCTATCTAGATAGACAGCAGTAAAGAAAAGTTATTTGGTTGAAGGATCCCTCCTTCACGGTGGCAACGTTTAGCAAGGTGCTTTGCATCAATTACCATCGCTTTCCCAGCCAATCTCATTGGGGAGTCATCATCATACCCTTAAGATTCTCTTACGCCCTTTGGCGAAGCCAGTTCACTTTACTATTCGGAAAAGTGCGAAAGTCCGAAATGCGTGTAGGCCCACAAAGTAATAACGTTTGTTTTACATCCCAACTTCAACCACAAACGGACTTGACTTTACCTATCAAATATATTACAATAAAGTTGCTAAGTTAATTGTGTGATTTGATAATCAGTCCTCTGGTTGTCAGACGCACTTTTTATTTAATTTTCAAAGTTCATGATGCTGAATGTTAGGCATTATTATTTTCAACAATAGTATAACTACCAGCTATATTTAGATTATATAACTATAGGTTATATTTGTCAAGAGCTTTTTGGAAAAAATCTTTAAAAATTTTTAAGAGGAACATGATGGATTTTTCGGAACGTTTAAAGAATCTAAGAAAACAAGCACATTTAACCCAGGTAGATGTTGCTAACAAGTTAGGAATTTCGCAACCAGCTTATGCTTCATGGGAACGTGGAATTAAAAAACCAACCCAAGAAAATCTAGTCAAAATATCGAAAGTTTTAAATGTATCAATTGATTATTTAGTTGGAACTTCAGATGAAGGTGTAAAAGAAGACGAATTAGATAATGTAGAACTTCTATTTCGTATGAATTCAAAAGGTCTAACTGAGGAAGAAAAAGAAATCTTCAAAAAAGAATTGATTGAATTTATGGAAGAACGAAAAAAACTATTTTGTAAAGATAATAAGGAAAATAAAACATAGTTAATATAAATAAACTAAGGTTAGACAAACTTATAATATGATTGAGTGAGAAATAGACAAATAATTTTATATAGATATATAAGCAATTGAGAATAGAGGATTCAGAGAAAAAATGTGTAGTAATAATTGGGATTCATTTTGGAATGCGCTAAATGCGATAGGTACTCTTTCAGCAGTTTTGGTCAGTTTACATTTAGCTAGTAGAAAAAAGAAGGCCGAATTATCCTTACATAAGCATCGGACATATCATAAGGATGGGAAAATTGATCTTATTATTACAATAAAAAACGTAGGAGATGCACCAATAGCTATTACTGAATTTGGTTTCAGTAGAATTGTTAAAAGAGATGATATTTTCATAGATTGTCATACTTTTTTAAAAGATGAATTTCAATTAAAGCCTGTTGTAATTTTAGCAGGAAATATTCATTTAATTCAATTTGAGTTAGACCCCTCTATTAAGCCTGAATATAAAATAGTAAAAAAACAAATCGAAAATAGATTCTACACTTTTGTAGTGAGAGATAGCGAAAATAAACATTATTCAATTATATAAATCATTAGTTATTATCATGCATATTGATTATAAAGTTTAAAAAGTGAGTTTAAATCATGGAAAATTTTGAAATACAAATACCTGAAATAGGAGATTTTGAAATTGATGTTAGGAAAAAGGAACTATATAATTATAATTTTCATTCATACTCATTAGTTCCATTGCAAAAAGAGGCCTCTTTAATCATTACTGATAAAATAAGAAATAATCTATTTGCTCATATTCCTGAAACTAAATTATTAAAAAAACTTCTTGAAAAGAATGATGATGTGGAATATGTTGCAAAACTATCTAAAGAAGCAAAAGAAAAAATAAAAACAGGAGAATGGAGTTATGGTATACGAAAAAAGACGGGTGAAACCTATGCAGTATTAAAAGATACTGAAACTGGAAAAATCAAAAGTAGTGTAACTTTAGATAAAAGAGTTGTTCAAGATCTTGGCAATCTCCCAGAGCTTTCAGCAATTCAAAGCCAGTTAGCTTCTATATCTGAACAAATTGAATCATTAAATGAACTAGTGATCAGAGTTGAACAAGGTCAATATAATGATAGATTCTCTGGATTTTTTAGTTCGAGACAATTAATTCTCGAGGCTTTAGCAACAAAAAATGAGCAAATAAAAAGAGATTTATTACTTTCAGCAATAAAAGAAAATAATAGTACGATTTCAAAATTGATGTTATCAATTTTTACTGACAGTACTGATTTTACAAAATCTAAGCTTAAACCAAAAGATGCAGATAGGATTGGTAATCTACTTCATCAATCCATTAGTTATTTATCGTCTTCGGTACAATTGAATGTCATTGCTTATACGATGTTAGAAGAACAAGAAGCGGTGATGGCAGTATTAAGTAATTATCAAGGATTTATGGAACAAACTTTATTGGATACGAAATATGACGGGAAAAGTTTAGCATGGAAAATTGATAATTTTTCAAAGGGTGATAGTAATAATTTTAATCAATTGACCCAAGGAATTGTTGATAAAGTAGATGAGCTGATTAATAGTACAGAAAATTTACTAATAGAGGAAAAATAAGATGACAAATAAGAAGGAAAAAATCTGTATTGTCCCTAAATGCAAGAAGGAAGTTCATGAGTCTAAAGCGTTGTTATGTGGTGAGCATGAAAGAAATTATAAAGATAAGAGAAAAATAATTGGTCAGGGAGCGTTGGGGATAGGAGTAATGGCCGTTGGATTGTTAGTCAATGGACGGAAAAATAATAAATAGCATAGACATAAATTTTTGTTTTAAGTAAAAAAATTGAGTGGACATTTGTCCACTTTTTTATATAATTAACTTAACAAAATTATTTTGGATTTGTTATAGAAAGCAAAATTTTAATGGAAAAATCAATGATATTTAAAAAACTCGGAATCACTGGTAATAGAGTTTATAAATACACTAATATAAGGTTTAATGCACTTCTAGGTGTATCTTCAAATGAGTTTAAAGAGGAAGGATGTTACTTTAATCTTTATTATGATGAATTAGATACCCTAATTCCAATAACAGATATTAACACAATATCTTCTTCCGCTATAAAAAGCGAAGAAAACACTACAATTTATTCTTCAATAGGACAATCTAGTATAAGTAAAGAGAAGAAAAATGACATAAAAAGGACAATCAAGTGGGGGATTCTAGTTTCGCAAGATTGTGCGTTACCAACCCCGGAACATTATATTCGCTGTAATACTCACAAAGATTTACCATCAAAAAATTTAAGAAAGAGATCTCAAGGTGAGTTTGCTTGGATTCATTATGGACACTTATTAAGTAAAAGTATTTTGCAAAAAATAGGGATCAACGGTAAGTTTGTCGACACTTCAAATATGAATAATATCTATGCGCAAACAGAGAGAGCTAATGTTCATTCTGTCACAGATTGTGGACAAAAATTTTTTGAAGATGAAGTAATTAAATACATTGACGATTTGAAAGAGGAGCAATTTCTTTATTTTGAAGTCGAAGCTGTTTTTTGCTCTCGAAAAGATCGAGTTCCAGTAGGGAATAAATTAAGATGTGTTATATTAGATAAAAATAAAAACGAATCGAATGAAATGTTCTTTGTTTTTATTCCGAACTACCAAGAAGGATATAAATTGGATTACCGACATGGTTTTTAAAGTAGACAATCATCTACTTTTTTTATATAATAAACTCAACCAAAATGGTTTAGTTTGACTATTCATACTTAAAGGAGGTACCGTTCGTTGGATGAATTGTATTCAAGAGTAAGTAGTGTAACAAAACAAGCGTTATATCAGTTTATGAAGGATAAAGAGATTTCTTTACTGAACTATTATTATGAGTATTATTTTCAGTTTTGTGTTCAAGAAAATAATATTAAAGTATTTCCTCATCACTTTTCAAATCATAAAATTGAAGGTTTAACAGTAATTGATGATATTGGAACGAGTTTTTCTTATGAGCGTGACAATCCTAAAGTAAAGCAGAATTTTACTTTATGCCATGAATTAGGACACTTTATTTTGAAACATGAAGGTTCCTATTTTACAGAATCTGTAGATGCTCAAGAAAATATATTAGAGCGAGAGGCAAACATCTTTTCAGCTATGATTTTAATGCCTGATATTGTACTTCTTTCAAAAATCTACTATAATTATGAGACTTTTCAACATCTTCAGAATAAACTTGGTGTTTCAAAACAGGCATTATTTTTTCGTCTTTTGGATCTTCTTAGAGAATATTATCCTGGCAAAGAAAGTACTATTAAGCATGCTATTGAGGCTTATATTGAGGGGAGGAATTCCTTGATCCACCTTTTGTTTCACAGTATTAAAGAACAAATTATAAAGGAGTTTAACAACTATCAGACTTCTTTAATGAAGAAGATAGTGCAGTCTGTAAGTAAAAGAGGCTATGTTACTAGTCAGGAGTATCCTGAACTTTTAAATCAAGATAATTGGAAAACAATAAAGGATTGTTATGATAATCTAAAAGTATGGCTCATTTATAACAAAGGAAAATCTATAGCTTATGTTTGGGATAAGAATAAGCTAACGGAGAAAGAGGCAAAACAAAAAGCGGAATTAAAATTACTATTAATGTGAGGAAAACGATGTATCAACTAGAAAAACTAAAGACTCGTAGAAAAGAGCTGAAATTGACTCAAAAGGATATTGCGGATCAGTTAGATATTAGTTATCAAGCCTATTCCGCATGGGAACGTGGAGTAAAAAAACCATCTAGAGAAAAAGTTAAACAACTAGAGCAGATTCTAAATGTTCCAAAAGGTTATTTTACAGAGGTCGAAATCGTCCGACTATATAATACTTTATCAGATGAAGGCAAGGATCAAGCACTTAGTTATGTTAGAAACCTAGTTCAAAAAGAACAATGTAAGAATGTTATTTCAATATCAGAAAAACTATACGAATACCATGTTTACGAAAAAATGTCTGCCGGTATCGGTTCATCGGTTTATAACAATCAGGACTATGATACTGTTTATTTTGATGAAGAACTAGCTCATGATTTTGCTTCATGGGTATCTGGAGATTCAATGGAGCCTAAATATCAAAATGGCTCTGTTGCCCTCATTCGTGAGACAGGTTTTGATTACGATGGAGCAGTTTATGCTGTGGTCTGTAATAGTCAGACCTACATTAAACGAGTTTATCGTGAAGAACACGGTTTAAGGTTAGTATCTATCAATCCAAAGTATAGAAATATTTTTCTTTCTTACGATGAAGATCCGCGAATTGTGGGGATTGTCGTTGGAAACTTTATGCCATTAGAGGGATAGCTTATGAGTGAAAAAACTCTATGAAAATAAATTGTAGATCGATTATTTCTCGGATGATTATACTCGATTTGAAGAAAATTTCCAAAAGTATTTAGTAATAGACGTACTGTTAAGATTCTCTGATTGATAATATCTTCAGAACAATAGCTATTAATCAGAAAAAATATTTAAAGGTGAACAAAGAAAATACAAAAGATGAAAGAAATTATTGTTTTTATTTTGTGATAATTAATCAGGGGGCTGGTTAAAACTTTAATTAAAGAAAGCGCGAAATAAAAACAATAATTTCTAACAGAAAGTGATGCAAAATTGATATAATGGTCATTATGAAGGAAAACACGATAGAAATTCAAGAATTAAAAAAATTGGTAGAGCGTTTTAACGCTGATTTTAAAAACTATAAAAAAGATCAAACATACAACGAGGCAATGACAAGGCAACAGTATATTGATGTTCTTTTGAAGTTGCTTGGTTGGGATATTACGAATCCAATGGGACTCTCATTCAATGATAGAGAGATTGTTGCGGAAGAGTATTCAAGTGAAAATAAAAAAGATAGACCTGATTATACTATCAGGATGAACGGGATAAGTAGGTTCTATATCGAAGCTAAGAAAGTCAGTGTAGATATTTTTAATGAAGCAGATCCAGCTATTCAAACAAGACGGTATGGTTGGAATAGTAATCATAAGATATCCGTCCTAACTAACTTTGAATATCTTGTGATTTACTTAACCTATGCTATGCCAACTAAAAATGATACTTCTAAAACATATCGTTATAAATATTATCATTATACAGAATACGTAGAGAAGTTTGATGAGATTTATGACTTACTTTCAAGGGAGTCAGTGGTGAAAGGAAAATTTGATCAATGGACCTCTGATATTTCACCTCTTGATTCAACAAAAACATCTTTAGACACTATTTTTCTGAGTCAATTGAACAGATGGAGAAAAGATATTGGTCAAGAACTGTATTACTTAGATGGCGGTTTCAGTAGTATAGCATTAATGAATGAACAAATCCAAGATTTTTTGAATCAAATAATTTTCTTACGATTTGCGGAAGATAACCACTATGAATCTACAGAAATGCTAAAAAATGAGATACTGAAGCAACCAGACTATATAAAATATTTTAAAAAACTAGATAGAAAATATAATTCAGGACTCTTTACTGACGCAAATATTATTTCTAAAATAAGTTCTAATTTATTAACGGATATTGTAGAAAATTTATATTTCCCTAATGTATCTTATGATTTTTCAGTAATTGATTTATCTATTCTAAGCAAAGTTTATGAGTATTTTCTACAGGAAGAATTAGTAATTGAAGACGGAGAAGTAAGACTCAAAAAGACAAAATCAGCCTCTGTAAAAGCTGTGGTTTCTACTCCAGATAATATAGTGGTATCTATGGTTAAGAGAGTTTTATCTAAAAAGTTAGATGGGAAAAATCCTGATGAAATCCTGAAATTAAGAATCGCTGATTTAGCAGTGGGATCGGGCATATTTTTAATTGAGGCTTATAATTATATAGAAGCATATTTAACCCAATGGTATGCAGATGAAAAAAATATGATTCCTAATCCTTTGTTAGTACCTTTTGATGTAAAGAAAAGGATCATCCAAGAGGTATTGGTAGGATTTGATATTAATAGTCAAGCAGTTCAATTAACAAGATTCTCGTTAATGCTTCGGATACTATCTTTCGAAGGAAAAGAAAGGGTTGAAAAAGTGACACCTATATTACCTAAACTTGAAAATAATATTAGGTGTGGAAATTCTCTTGTGAGCATGTCTGATTTCGATTTACTTAATCTTTCATCGGAAGAATTATTTGAAATCAACCCAATGTTGGATGGACTGTTAAGTGAAAAATATGATGTAGTTATTGGCAATCCACCTTATCTAAGTAAAGAAGATATAAAACAGTCTACAAATTCGAAAGAAATTGCTGTATATGACGAGATTTATAAATCTACAATAAAACAATATGATAAATATTTATTGTTTATGGAGAGATCTTTAAAAGTTGTTAAAGACGATGGAGATATAATCCTTTTAGTTCCCAACAAATTTATTAATATAGAAGCTGGAAAAGGAATTAGAGATGTTTTAAAATCAAAAATGTTTCTAAAAAAAATCTTTGACTTTAAGTATACTCAGATT
Source organism: Streptococcus sp. HMSC062B01 (assembly GCF_001811085.1). Lineage (NCBI taxonomy): Bacteria > Bacillati > Bacillota > Bacilli > Lactobacillales > Streptococcaceae > Streptococcus > Streptococcus sp. HMSC062B01. The sequence goes on along the minus strand of NZ_KZ672774.1, from coordinate 13,964 downwards.
TTTCCTACGGCAACAAACTATGTATCAGTAGTACATTTGTCTAAATCTGAACACTTTGAATATGTTGAAATTTCAGGTTCGGATGAAGTGTATAAAGATAAAAAAGGGGTGCAATATTCTCTAGATGACTTAACAGGCAGTCATTGGTTTTTGACAGATGATATTCGGCTAAAGACTCAATATGAGTTTGCAAAAAATAATTTTCCTAGCATAGAAACTGTTATTACTCCCAAAAATGGGGTTCAGACTAGTAGGAACTCGGTTTATATTATTCCTAAAGCAAAAACTAAAAGTTGTAAAGATTCAATTTTTTATGATAAAAATGGTAAACAATATAAATTGGAGAAACAGCTTCTAAAGGATTTCTATAAACCAAATGGAAATAAGGTAGGAAGATCATACAGTACACTAATTTCGGATAGTTATATTATCTTTCCTTACTCAGAAGGGAAAATAATTTCTGAGTCGAAGCTGAAGTCTGAATATAGTGGAGTCTATGAATATTTCTTTGATCACAAAACTGAGTTATTACCTAAAGCGATGGGAGGTAGTAGAGATGTTAGAGGATCTAGTACAGAAATTATATGGTATCAATTTGGTAGATCTCAATTTCTGAAAGAGATAACTGAACCTAAGATAATTGTAGGTGTAATGTCTAATCAACCTAATTTCAATATTGATACTAAAAGTTTTATTTATGCTTCTGGTGGAACTGCTGGCTACATTGGTTTGTTTTTGAAAGAAAATTCTCAATATAGTCTGGAATATATACAGGCTTGGTTAAGCCACCAGTTCACGGATTTGATTTTTCAAACGATTGGTAGCTCTTTTGAAGGTGAATTTTATAGTCATGGTACAGCATTATATAAAGATATTCCCTTGCTGCCAATAAATTTTAATTCAGAAATTGAAATTGAAAAATACAATTATATAAACGCTTTGGTACGTGACATAAGCAATCTCAATGAAGAAATTGATCAACAAAACAGTCGTAGGTTAAAGGAAATTTTGAAATCAAAAAAAGAAATCTTAATTGATCAAATTAATTCAACATTTGATGAGTTGCTTGAAATCAAAATGAGGTAATATAAGGTGAATATAAAGGAAAATCAAACGAAACAAAAGCTGATGGGGGCGTATTACACACCTGATGAGATTGTTGATTTTATGTTACGTTGGACTATAGAATCAGATAGACCGCAAAGGATTTTAGAACCTTCTGCTGGAGATGGTCAATTTTTAAGAAGGATAAAGGAGATTAATAGAGAAACCCAAATTACTGCTATCGAAATAAATGAAGAAGAATCAAAAAAAATTCCAACTAATCTAAATTGTGATATTAAAGTTCTTGTTGATGATTTTTACAAATTTTATGAGGAACAACGATTTGATCAAAGTTTTGACGTAGTTTTAGGAAATCCACCATATATTCGATATCAATTTTTATCTGAATCTCAAAGAGAATTTCAAAGTGATATTCTGATGAATAACGGCTTAATAGCAAATAAGTTGATTAATTCTTGGGTTGCCTTTTCTGTGGCAACTTTAGAAATGTTAAAAGCAGGAGGAAAATTTGCATTTGTTCTTCCAACTGATCTACTTCAGGTTTCTTATGCGAAGCAACTTCGTACTTTTTTTAGAGAAGTATTTTCTGAGCTCAATATTGTCACTTTTGAAAATTTAGTTTTTGATGGGATTCAGCAGGATGTGATCCTGGTAATGGGAATTAAGAAGAGTTATATTGGTGAAGAGATAAAACTACGTACAATTCATATAACAGATAAGGATGAACTTGAAAGAGATATTTCAAGATATGAGTTAGATGAATATACTGATTTTGAGAGTGACAAATGGTCTAGTCTTAATCTTCCTAATGATCAACGTAGATATTATGACCGTACTTTGAAAAGAAAAACGATTCCTATAACAGATTTAGCTAAAATTGAAGTAGGAATTACAACGGGAAATAATAAGTACTTTGTTATAAATAAGGACACACTTGTTGAATTTTCATTAAAAGAATATGTTAGACCGTTACTAGGTAGGAGTGTAGATACTTTTGGAATCACTTATTCGCAATCTGATATAGAATTAAATGATGAGTTAAATAAAGATATTTGGCTACTAGACTTTAATAATAAACCACTTAATTCAGGGGCTTCGAATTATATTTCTTATGGAGAAATAAATGAACAGAATAAAGGATATAAACTAAAAATACGAAATAAGTGGTATGAAATCCCCTCAATTTGGGTACCTGATGCATTCTTATTAAGAAGAATTGGACAATATCCTAAATTAATTCAAAATTTATCTCAGGCAGTAAGTACAGATACATTCCATAGATTAAAGATTGAAAATTCTTCTTGTTATAGTATTGAAGAACTAATATTTTTGTTCTATTCTTCCCCGGCGATGCTATCTGTTGAATTAGAGGGTAGGGTATTCGGTGGAGGAGCATTAGAAATTCTTCCAGGAGATTTGAAAAATGTCCGTATTCCTATGATAAAGGGTCTAAAAAACATTTCTGATCTATTTAAGCAATTAGATTCAAAATTCAGAGATAATGAGTCGATTTATAATATAGTGAAGTGGGTAGATGAGCAGTTGTTGTTGAGTGGTCAAACAGATATTGATTTAAATATGACATATCTAGCGTGGTCGAAAAAAAATATAAATAGATATAGCAAATAATTAAAGAGGATTTATGATGTTAAAATTAGAGGCAGAAATTAATAAAGAGCAGTTAGATAGACTTAAACTTCAGATTAAAGAAAAATCAAGTCAAATTTATAGAGATTCATATCAGATGTCTATTGGAGAATTAATCAATCTTTATAGAGATGATGAACTTGATATTCATCCAGAGTTTCAGCGAGTATATAGATGGTCACCTTTTCAGAAAACCAAGCTAATTGAGTCTATTATGCTTAATATTCCAATTCCTTCAATATTTGTTAGTCAGAATGATGATGGAGTGTGGGATGTTATTGATGGAGTACAGAGGCTTTCAACAATTTTTGAATTCGTTGGAGTTTATAGAAATGATTTAGGTGAACTAGCACCACAACTTATTCTTGAAAAAACTGACTATCTCCCATCTTTAAAAGGGATTTGTTGGGAAGATCTTCCAAAAGAGCAACAGATAGATTTTAAGAGATCAAGAATCGATGTAATTATTGTAAAAAAAGAAAGTGATTCTAATACCAAGTATGAACTTTTTCAACGCCTAAATACAGGAGGGACACAGTTATCGGGACAAGAAGTTAGAAATTGCTTGATGATTATGACTTCAATGGATTTTTACACTTTAATAAAAGAACTATCTGAAGATATAAAGTTCTCAGAAATTGTTACAATAACTGACCAAAAAGAAAATGAGAAATATAAAATGGAACTAGTTCTAAGAGCTTTAATTTCGTATGCTTCTAAAAGTGAAGATTTAATCCAGTACAGTGATCTTTCGGAGCTGCTCGATAAAGAAACTATCAAGTTTGCAGAAGGTAAAATTTCATTTGATGAATTTGGAGAAAAATTTATAAAAATAGTTGAAAAACTTCATAATGTTTTCGGGGAAGACGTATTCAAGAGATACGAGGATGGAAAATATAAAGGCCCATTTTTAGTGAGTAGTTATCAGGTGATTTTATCTGGTGCATTATTGAATTATGAAACATTTATGGAGATGAGCAATGAAGAATTGATACAGAAAATCAATAAAATTTATGAACAAAAAGAGTATATTGAAAATACTAAAGCAGGAGCAAGAGCAATTCCTAGAATCGTAAATTTAACCTCGTTTGGAAAGAACTATTTTGGTAATGAGTAAGATAAACACTATTGAGCAACTTACAAAAAAAATTGATAAAGAGATGGCTTGGCGGAAAAAGGATTTATCTGGGATAAAATTTGATCTTGAAGCTGTTCAATTCGAGAAGGATAATAAAACAAAAGAAAGGTATATAAAGTATGGCATAGTTATACTTTATTCTCATTGGGAAGGAGCTGTAAAAAATATTGCAGAATACTATTTAAACTTTGTTTCGTGTCAAAAGCTTAGATATAGTGATTTAAAGAAAAATTTCCTAATGTTGGGGATTAAAAATTTAATCGATGAAACCAGTAAAACTAAAAAATCAACAAAAAGAACAGAGCTAATAGAGACAGTTTTTTCGAAGCAGAATGAAGAATCAAAGATACCTATAAATGATATAATATCTGCAAAAAGTAATTTAAATTTTGAGATTCTAAGGGAAATTTTAATAACAATAGGAATTTCAATAGAACCTTTCTCTATTTATGAAGTTTTGATAGATGAGAAGTTGCTTCAAAATCGAAATTTCATTGCACATGGTGATCATTTTAACCGGTTAGATGGTGTTGTGACGATAGAAGATTTTAAGGAGTTACATGAAAAAATTCGTGATGTGATTGAATTGTTTTCGAATACGATAATAGACGCTGCTCGAAATGAAGAGTATAAGAATAAAGAATGCTAAGTTTAATTAATCAGAGATTATAAATTTTCAATCTTTAAAAATTGTATTATTTGGAGTTAAGTATATCAATTATCTATCAGTTATAGAAAATAATATAACATAGTTTGTTTAAAATACATCTTCCCTATCCAAAGGTGGATAGGGTTTTTCGTTGTTCATTACACGTTCTAAACAATCAATACTAGATCTTAGATGAAACATTTCATGTTTTCTATATTTTTCATCTTGTGAATTCAATAGTTCGTTTAGGTGACGTCTAATATGCCAAATGGCTTTTCTAATATTTGTTTCTTTTAAATTATTCATGAATCCATTGTATAATAAATTATAATCCAATCTTTTTGCTTAAGCTAATTTGCATGAAATATAAGCTATTCGGTTAATAACAAGCTTAGAAGTTTTTTGAAGTAACCTATTTAGCACAAAAGAACACCTATTCGGTAAAATAGGTGTGAATGATGTTATTTATATCCATATTGTTTTAGAGCGTTTTTATATGCTTCGCTAGCTCTTAGATAGTAGTCGTGTTTAACTTCACTGATATTAATAGAAAAGACACCATCTTTAAATGAATATTCTTCTGTTCGACGTGCGATATTTTGTCCAGTTAATTCGATCGTATTCTTTTGTTTGTTAATAGTAAAGCTGTCGGCTTCTCCATGCTAAATGGAAGCATTTTCTCGTTTAATAGTAAAGGAGAACTTGTTTCTTTCACTTGAGAACCAATAATACTCACCATCTAAAGATTGGTAGTTGTTTTTAGAGCAAGCAATTAACGTAATTATTGATAACGAAAGTAGTAGTATACCTATTATTTTTCTCATGATCTTTGCCCCCTTCTATAAATTTAATTATATCAAATAATATTACGAGAGTGTGTCAGTGTCTGTTATAACGGAAAAATGAAGAAATGTCTATTATAACAGCAAATAATAACTTTCGGGAAAATTGTTATTTTTCGGAAAGTCAAAATGTTGTTATTTATGATATACTTATATTGAGTTTATATCTTTTGGATGTTCCAGGATCATGAACATTCTAATGTTTTATTTAGACACTATGGACCTCTAAGGAGGATGGATTTCAGTGGACTTTCCCAAATATTCATATCAACTCTAGCTGATAAGAGAAATCGAATCTCAAGGAAGTCCTTGAACTACAAAACTCTGTATCAATTTTAAATGAGCCAGGTGAAATTTCTAGCTTAATTTGACAAATTATGAAAAATAAAGGAATAGTAATGGAATTAATTTATAGAACAAAAATTCATAGACCCAATAAATACGAACGCTTTCATAATGAATATTATCAAAAGGGAGATATCATTGAAAAATATACCATTTCTAGCACACGAGTACCAGGTCGTCTAGAAAAAGATGAAACCAGAAGAAATGATTGTAAATATTTGAGCGCGTCTTGGCATATCCAAGATCCTAATATGCCACAATGGCTGAAACAATATATAGTCAATACATCAGAAACTCATATTGAAGACCTGATAAATGAATTACAGACAAATGGATATCGTGTGCATACATGTGATGATAAGCCTTTACTTATCTTTAAAGACAAGATTGTTAAAGTTTTTATTGATCAGGTATGGATAGATATTATACCTTTGATAAAATTATATTATAATAGGAAAAAAGTCTCGGACAATTTACTCGAGCAGTTTGAAAAAGATTGGCTTGATCTTAATGTCTCTTATCAACAACTGTTAGATAAGCAAGAGGAAGTGAACTTACTCAAAAAAAACGAGGAATACGATAAATTTTATCAAAAATTTTATGAATCCTACAACTCAGAAAACGCAGCTGGTGAATTAAATAGATTTTTGTTAGATCTGATTTCTACTACAAAGGGTACTGAGAAGGAATATTTTGTACAATTACTGGAGAAGGTTCAAAATCAAGATTTCACACCTGAACTTTATGCTAATACCTTAGCAACTATATTTACTCGAGAAAGACCCAAGATTCACTAAAATAGTGTATCTCTATTTTAGGTATATATACCATCGTCACTCCTAAATGATTGTTTCTTATACAAATTGGTAAACTAAACAATAAGTCTTACATTGGTTATTTGCTTTTAGCTGGCAATTAACAAGGATTTTATTAGTAATTTGTTAAACAAATAATGAGATTACTCTTAAAAAAATTTTTTGTAAACTTAAATTATCAATAAAAAGAGGTGAAATTGAATGAATTATTATCAAGTTGAGTTTAAGGATCCTGATGATTTCTTAAAAACTCAAACAGAAGATTTTATTAAGACTATTTGATTAACACTCCATAACTCTACTTGAGTGTTTACACATAATTATTGACAGTATCAAAAAATAAAGTATATTGTTTTCATCATAATATAATTAGATATCAGTATAGAGAATTTTATCTATATATCAGATATCAGCAATTGCTTTTGCTGTCATTTTTCGCTACAATAGTTACAAGGAGGAAATAAACATGTTAAAAGAAGTATTAAACGTCGCAAAAGTTGCGAAAAAATCATCTCTCTTCTTAGGAGGGGTAGCATTTGGGACGCTTGGCTTGAAAGTCTTAGCAAGTAAAGAAGCTAAGAAAGGCTATTCTAAGGCCTTGGCTAAAGCTTACAAATTGAAAGATGGACTGGATGCATCTGTTTCTGTTGTAAAACAACACGGTGATGATGTTTTACAAGACGCTAAATATTTATACGAACAGGAAAAGAAAGAAGAACAATTAGATAGCCTGACAGGTGAATAATATGTCTTTTAAAGTGCTACACAGAGGATATCAACATATCCGATTATCGTCCTCGTTTTCACTGACCTTGGATATTCAAGATTATCTTCGTTCCTTGGCTAAAGATGAAAAAGGGATCGACTCTATTCAGTTTTATATGGATCAGCAGCACTTTACTCTACGTATGAAAGAAGGCTTCTCTGTATTAGAAAATGCAGAGGCCTTTTTAAAAAAAATTGACAAGGGGAAAGTTTCGGACTTGATGACTCTTCCCATTCGTAGAGAAGAGAGTGCTTATTCAATTGTATCGGGTGCAGCGATTAAGCGTTTGCTGTTTCGAAGTTTTGTACCCTACCCTATTCGTTATATTTGGACTTGTTATCAGGCTTTGGGTTATGTCAAAGAAGCCTATCAAACTTTAGCGCGCAAGGAACTAACCATGGAGGTCTTGGACTGTTCGGCCATTTTGTTGTCCTTGTTTATGAACCAATCCAAGACAGCTAGCAACATCATGTTTATGCTTGATTTGGGTAATCATCTGGATCAGTGGTCTTTAAAAAAAACAGCAACAGATTTGGAACAAAGCCTTCTTGCTAAAGAAAGTGATGTTTTCTTAGTGCGGGGAGACATGGTCATCAGCATCAAGAGTTCTGATGTTCAAGTAGGTGATGTATTAGTTGTCTCCCAAGGGAATGAAATCTTGTTTGACGGCCAAGTGGTTTCAGGATTAGGCATGGTCAATGAGAGTTCCTTGACTGGAGAGAGCTTCCCTGTTGAAAAGAAAGAGGGAGATTCTGTATGTGCGAATACTGTTTTGGAAACAGGAGAGTTAAGAATTCGTGTGACTGATAATCAGATAAACAGTCGTATTTTGCAACTCATCAATCTGATGAAAAAATCTGAAGAGAGTAAGAAGACAAAACAACGTCATTTTATTAGGATGGCAGACAAGGTTGTAAAATATAACTTCTTAGGTGCTGGTTTGACTTATCTGTTAACAGGTTCGTTTTCAAAAGCCATTTCCTTTTTATTGGTGGATTTTTCATGTGCTCTAAAAATATCCACACCTGTAGCCTACCTTACGGCCATAAAGGAAGGTCTAAATCGAGAAATGGTTATTAAAGATGGTGATGTATTAGAAAAATATCTGGAAGTGGATACTTTCTTGTTTGATAAAACGGGTACCATCACGACGAGTTATCCTTTGGTTGAAAAGGTTCTTCCTTTCGGAGATTATACTGAGAAAGATATTTTAAGAATAAGTGCATGTTTGGAGGAACATATCTATCATCCTATTGCCAATGCAATTGTTAAACAAGCTGAAATTGAAGGCATTGAACACGAAGAAATGCATGGCAAGCTTCAGTATGTTGCAAGCAAAGGGATTAAATCGCAAATTGATGGTCAATCGGTTGTCATTGGAAATTATGTACTAATGCAAGACGAACAGGTAAGAATTAGTTCTGAGCAGCTGGCCTTGATTGAGCAATATAAGACTCATTACAATTTATTGTTTTTGGCTTATAAGAAAGAATTAATTGGGATGTTTTGTATCCACACTCCCTTGAGAAGCGAGGCGAAAGTTGCATTGAAAAAGCTAAAGCGCCAAGGGAAAAAACTGATTCTGGCAACTGGTGATACGTTGGCTAGAACAGAAGAGTTGGTTAAAGATCTGCCATTTGACAACGTTTATACTGATTTAAAACCAGATGGTAAGTTTCAGTTGGTTCAGGAATTACAGAAAGCTGGCCGAACTATTTTGATGGTTGGAGACGGGTTAAACGACTCTGCTGCCTTGACGCTTGCAGATATTGGGGTTGTGATGAATGAAAGTGCTGATATTTCTAAGCAGATGAGTGATATTTTATTATTAGATAATCGTTTAGATTTCTTCGAGGAATTGAATTCTTTATCTGAATCGTTGCAGAAATTAATTCAAAGAAATATTCAAGAAACAGTTGTAATAAATGGAAGTTTAATTGGATTTGGGTTGTTAAATTGGTTAAGCCCATCTAATCTTTCGATATTGCACAATCTGACTACTTTAAGAATCGTCCTTCGTAGTCTTTCTATTAAAAGTAGGTAAGAGACCGAGAAGCTGAGGTTATAAAAACTAAAAGGAGTTGTCTCATTTGAGAATAACGGCTCTTTGTCAACTGTAGTGGGTTGGTGGAAAATTATACCCTGGAGAGGACCAAATTGGTTCTCTCCTTTTAAATATTGAAAAAACCATTGGCAGTGGACATACTTTAAGACTATATATTTCTGAAACTAGTTTCACAATACAAATATTGACATGCAATTATTAATTGGTGGATTTTAAGTTGACATCTACAAAGGTTAATGTTAGAATACATTCAAAAATATATTTGAATGAGGTGTTTTATGATTCAAAATATTGTTACTTCAATAATCCTGTATTCTGGGACAGCCGTAGACTTACTTATTATCCTAATGTTATTTTTTGCCAAAAGAAAAAGCAGAAAGGACATTATTAACATCTATTTAGGACAATTTCTAGGCTCTGTTAGTCTAATATTCCTAAGTTTGCTTTTTGCATTTGTCTTAAATTATATTCCTAGTAAAGAGATTTTAGGTTTACTCGGTTTGATTCCAATTTTCCTAGGCCTCAAAGTTTTGCTTTTAGGAGATTCTGATGGAGAAGCTATTGCAAAAGATGGTTTGCGAAAAGACAATAAAAACCTGATCTTTCTAGTAGCTATGATTACTTTTGCAAGTTGTGGCGCTGACAATATTGGTGTTTTTGTCCCATATTTTATTACCTTAAATTTAGCGAATTTGATAGTGGCTTTACTTACTTTTCTAGTCATGATTTATCTCTTGGTTTTTTCTGCCCAAAAATTGGCACAAGTCCCTTCTGTTGGAGAAACTTTGGAAAAATATAGCAGATGGTTTATTGCCGTTGTTTATTTAGGATTGGGGATGTATATCCTGATTGAAAACAACAGCTTTGACATGCTAAGGACTGTGTTCGGTTAGGAGAAAAAATTATGAAAAAAGATAGTATATGCCAAGTGAATATTATAAATCAACAAAATGTTACAACCGCAACGAACTACCTTGAAAAGGAAAAAGTCCAAAAATCACTTCGTATTTTATCAAAGTTTACCGATAATAAACAGATAAATATCATCTTTTATCTTCTTGCTGTTGAAGAACTCTGTGTCTGTGATATAGCCTGTTTACTAAATCTCAGTATGGCATCTGCCTCCCACCATCTTCGTAAACTAGCCAATCAAAACATCTTGGACACTAGAAGAGAGGGGAAAATTATATATTATTTTATAAAAGATGAGGAAATCAGAGATTTTTTTAATCAACTAGGATAACAACTATTTTTACTACTTTTCCATGATTATAGGGAGATTATATATGAAATTTTTTGATGAAAATTACTCACAAGAAATACCTACTCGTATCAAATGTTTAAGAAAAAAGTATAATTTAAAGCAAAGCGACCTAGGTAATGCAGGTCAAGTTAGGCAAATTGAAAAGGGAGAAATTTGAAAGAATTTGTATCTTTTATTTTTTGTTTCATTTATGCCCTATGCTACTGGAATAGTTAGTAGTCATTTCATGAATCATACGGCACAGCTCTTTTATGGACTGATCGTTATTGTTTCAACGGTAGCAAACTGGTTTTTACATAAAGTAATTGATAAACCCAATATAGATCAGAAAGAATTACTTGAAGTTACCGCACAATATAGAAAGTTATTGATACCTGACCTAATAATTAAAGGAGTGGGATTGATTCTATCCTTAATTGTCTATCCTCCGATTATGATGTATAGTGTTTTAATTGCGGCATTTTACATCATAACTTTAAAAACACTATCCGAAAAAAGAGTGAATAACTAAAAAACGGTGACCAAAGTTAGGTGTATTATTTTAATGCTTAGAGACCTAAACTATTTCCCCGTTTAAAAAATATTGATTCAGATTTTATGAAATCAATTAGTAGATATCGTTCTGAAAAGCCCTGATATTACGCTATTTTTAGTCCATCTGAAACCCATACTTTCCAAACCAGGCTTGAAAAAAGCTCGTAAAGCATCACAATTTAGTAAACGTTAAAACTTATTTAAACTTATTGAAAGCATTTCGTATCAAAAATACGGGATGCTTTTTCTGTTCACCCCAAATTTTTGTAACTAGGTGATACTTGAAATTAATACAAATTTGGTTGTTTTTGATAAATCTAAGCAACACTAAATGATGAAGTGAAAGGGGATGAATCTTTGATAGTATTCATTTATTGTGAAATATGATATATTTATTAATTAGATGGATGAATACTTCTAGAGTTAAATATAGCATAATAGGGACAGACTTTTTGGTTTATTTTTGTTTGTAGTCGGATTATGAAAGAATATCCAATATTATGCGATAAGATAGAATGTTACAAAAAAGAAAGGGGATGCAATCCGATGAAGAAAGACAGATTAATTGTATTGACAGATGCTGTTCTAGCAATTATTATGACCATCTTGATTTTAGAGTTAGAAAAACCAACAACACCAAGTCTTGAAGCTTTTTGGGATTTACGGCAAAATTTCTTTGCTTGTTTTCTTTCCTTTTTCTGGTTGGGATCGTTATGGATGGCACTAAACACATTATGGGAAAAGGTTGAGAAAATTTCCTCAGAAATTATTTGGTGGAATTTGTTTCTACTCTTGGAGCGGCAGGAGTTCTCTTTGGAGAATTTCATGCCATCCAAGATACCAGTCTGAATGATGTGGTGGACCGGATCTATATAAATGTCAAGGATTTACCGTTTCAGTCCTTGGGAGCTTTAGCTAATATCCTGTCTGATGTTAAGAAGGGACTGATTCAAGACAGTCATATCTGGTCTTTCTTCCAGTCATTTTTCAAACAATATCAGTTGATAATCAGCTTAAATCAGATCTATCAGTTTGTCTATCTTTCTCTGATGGAGATCATGTCCTATCTTCACTTTGATTATTGGAAAAAACGGCTCGGTCAGGAGCTAGTATGAATAAGGAGAACAAATGAGACGTTTAAAAATGTTATGGCATATTATACAGGTTACGGGTTTTACTCGGTTTGCTCTGAGTTTTGTGACCTTTGTTTTTGGGTCAGGAGGCGTGCTTTTCCTAGTTGAACCTGCTATCACAAATTACGGAGACGGTCTTTGGTATGCTTTTGTGACTTCGACGACTGTCGGCTACGGGGATCTCCTAGCTGTGACCTTGATTGGAAGGATTACCAGTGTCTTCTTGACGATTTATGGGCTCATATTTTTTGGCTGTTTATCAGCTGTTATTATTAATTATTATACCGATTTAAATAAGGAAAGAGGAGAGGACAAATGACTGCCAATTATTCAACACGGGAATACCGTGAGAAATTATACGATGACCTTCATGTTCGATTGAGAGATACAGCGATTTTGATGTGTGCAATTTTTATTGCCTCTATCGGTCTAAATATGAATTCAACAGCTGTTATTATTGGAGCCATGTTAATTTCACCTCTCATGACACCGATTGTTGGACTGGGATTCGGTTTAGCTATTTTTGATACGCGTTTAATCAAGCAATCTCTAGAGGTTTTATTTACTCAAGTATTGGTCAGTTTGCTTGTATCGACTCTATATTTCTGGATTTCTCCCTTATCTTATGCAAGTAGCGAGTTGATTGCACGAACATCTCCAACCATTTGGGATGTTCTCATTGCTATCGCGGGTGGGATAGCAGGTTTCATTGGTTCAAGGAAAAAAGAAGCAAACAATATCGTACCAGGAGTAGCCATTGCAACAGCTCTGATGCCACCTATCTGCACTGCAGGATAATGGAAATGTACGATTTTTATTTGGGGCTCTTTATCTTTTCTTGATCAACTGTGTCTTTATCATGCTAATCAACATTGTTGGAACAAGAATTTTTATGAGAAAATCTCCCTTAAGTTCATTTAATGAGCTAAACATTAAAATGAAAATTGGGTTGATATCCTTGATTGTATTATTGATCCTTCCAGCCAGCTATTCGGCAGTTACTCTGACAATAGAACAAGCGCGCAAAGAAGGGATCAAACAGTTTGTAGGAAAAGAGTTCGCCAATTATACGGTTATTAATCAAGTCTACAAGTCAAGTAACAATGAATTGGTCTTGACGGTTGTTGGAGATCCGATTTCAGAAGAAGAATTAGAAACACTCCACCAAAAACAAGCCTCTTACGGTATTCAATCTGTTCAATTGAAAGTGAATCAAGTTCAGAACTCGCCAACATTAGATAGTGAAGCGACCAAGGAATTTTATGAAAACATTGACAAGTATATTGATCAAAAACTCTCTGAAAAAGATTCACAAAACGATCTCGTAAAAGAAAATGAAGCAGACAAGGATTGAGGACAATGAACTGAATCGGTTTTTACGCCGTGTTTTTCTTGTATCTTCCTCTTTCTTACTTATAGCAGGTTGTTTTTGCTTGAATAAGAAATAAATTAGAAGTTCTATCATCTAAGAAAAATGATGAAAAAAATCATTTAACTAATGGTGTGAACGTTTAGTGTTTATCAGCTCCATTCTCTGTAATTTTGGGGGTAAAATCCACACCATTTAGATAAAATTAGTTGAATTTGATTGGAAAAACGCTTTTATAAAAGCGGAGAAAAGTCTTGATATTACGCTGTTTTTAGTCCAACTGAAATTCATACTTTCCAAACCAGGTCTTAAGAAAGCTCGTAAAGCTTCAC
>NZ_KZ672773.1:0-18745 GCF_001811085.1 Streptococcus sp. HMSC062B01 | reverse complement strand
CTTCAACAACTTCATCAACTGCTGGAGTTGTGATGGTGTTGGATTTCACTACACGACCTGTTTCCTTGCCGTCAGTGTAAGTAACCGTCTCAACGATTGTACGAACACCTTTTTTACCTGGAGTTGTTACATTGCGGACACCTTCTGGAAGGGCTGGATTTGGAACTTCTTTGACTTGGAAATCTACTTCTTCTGTCTTAGTTTCTTCCTTAGTGGTGATGACTGCGCCAGTACCTTCTTCGATGACTTCATCTACAGCTGGTTTAATAACTGTTTCAGACTTTTTCACACGGCCTGTTTCCTTGCCGTCTGTATAAGTGATTGTGTAGACAACTTCCTTTTCACCATTGACACCTTGAACTTTTGTTTTTCTTGTGCCTTTTGGTAAAGCTGAATTTTGCTCAGTTGAAGATCCGTAAAGGATTGGTTCTTTGACTGTAAGGTCCTGTGTTGTAATCTTTGGCTGTGGTTGCGGATCTGGTTGAGGTTGCGGTTGTGGATCTGGTTGAGGTTTTGGTGATTCACCATTTAGAAGGGCTTGAGCTTTTGCTTTTAAAGCTTGATAACGAGCTTCGTACTTGGCAAAACCTTTCTTTCCTTCTTCACTCTTGATCGCATTAACTGCAGTAGTATGAGACGCTTCTAAGTCTCCCAATGCAATTTCCAAACCTTCTCTAGTATCTGAATCGTCTGGATTGAATTCTTTGATTGCTTCTTCAAACTCATCCATTTGATTTTTAAAGTTTGCTGCTGCTTGCGCTTCTGCTGCATCTGGAATTTCCTCATCCTCTCCAGGCACTTCCTCCGCATAGACAGTAGGTACATGTGTCAGCTCAGGATATTTATAAACGGCTACTGCTCCCAAAGCATTAACAGCTAGCACTGAGATTCCTAACTTAATTAACTTTTTTCTATCCATAATGATTTTCCTTTAATCTTTTTCCTAATAATACGATAGTAACCAGAAGAGCATAGCTCTCCTGGACTATCTTACATTAATGCTTTGGTTTTCTTCTCAAAAGAAGTCCCATCAGCACAAGGATCATTCCGATAATCACCTCATTTACCATAGTACCAGAAGTACCTGTTTTTGGCAAGATATTCTTAGGTTTTTCTGGCTCTGGTGTTGGTGCCGGTGGCAAGTCACCCTTAGGCGCTGGTGGCGTATCAGGTGTAGTTGGTGGCGGCGTATTCGGTGTTGTCGGTGGTGTATGTGGTGTTGTCGGCGGTGTATTTGGCTCTGGCGGATAAACGTTTACTGTATTCGTTACTTTCGGTTTATCGTTGAAGGTTACAGTAGCCTTATTCGGAATCTTCGTCTCATTATTCTCTTTATTCAAGTAGCTAGACAAGTCTGCTCCGTCTTTAATAGATGAATAGATGATGACGCGGAAGGTGCTACCCTTCAAGGCTTCCAAAACAGCCTTATCAGTAACTTCTACGGTAACTTTCTGACCTTCTACAGTTACTTTGGCGATTTTCGCAAGAGCTTCATCCGTGATCTCACCCTTGTCATTCACTGTTGTGAATGCTTCGAGAGCTTTTTCGAGTTTCTCTTTGCTCTCTTTCAGTTGTTCAAGGTTCTTATTCAGCTTATCTTGTTCAACTTTTTGTTCTTCAGGTGTTGCGAGGTTACCAGCTTTCGCACCATCTGCTTTCAGTTGTTCCAATTCAGCTTGTGCTGCTTTGAGGCTTTCTTCAAGGGCTACCACTTCAGCGTTATTGTCTGCTGGAGCAGGTGTCGCTGTAGCATTGCCTGCGTCAGAATCTGAAGATGGAGCTGGTGTTGCAGGTGTCGCTGCAGCTGTAGCTTTTTCTTTGGCTGCTGCCAATTGTGCTGTTAGCTCTTCTACCTTCTTCTCAGCTTCTGCCAGTTTCTTAGCAAAAGTACCATTTGTCTCTTTGCCTTCGAGCTCTTTCAGGTCGCTTTCTGCTTTTTCAATCTTAGCAGTAATCTTCGCAATGGCTTCTGCGACTTTATTTTCCTCAACCTTAACAGCTACACGGTCCACTTTCAGAACTTTTTCAAGTTCATCTGTTACCGTAAAGCTATTCAATTCAGTCTTCACATCACGGCCTTGAGCGTCTTTGATAGGGTTGCCTGATTCATCAACTGGATCAGTTGGCACCTTCGCTGTCACATCAAAGCGGAAGCCTTCCTTGAGTTCTTTCAGACGGTAAGCAGTTGATGGGTTAGATCCATCAGCTGGACCTACTGTCTTAGCTGGTTCGTTTGGTTTTGGTTCCTCAGGTTTTTCTGGGTCCCGTGGACGAACGGTTACTGGGTTAGATTCTTTTGTGCCGTTCTTGCCATTGCTATCCTTGAAGGCAATTGTTGCCTTGTTTGGAACAGTTTGGTTTTCGTAAGCTGATAAGTCACTATCTGCTTTCAGCTTAGCTGGAATGTAAAGTTGGATTTCTTTATAGCCACTGATACGAGCGAAGTCTTTCACTGTTACAGTAACTGTATTGCCTTCCACTTTTGTTTCCACAGCGTCTGTTGCATAACCATCCACGTAAGCTACAGGAGTTCCTGTGATTTCAAGAACTGGTTCCAAAGTATCCGTAACGGTGAACTCTTTGTAGAGGCGGATATCTTTTGGAATTTGTGTGTTGACATTGTACATGTAAGGAACATCACGGTCAACATCTAAGTGATCCAATGTACGGTTAATCTTCTTCGTAACCTCTGGTCCAGGTTGTTTTGGAACTTCGACCGTAACTGGCTTAGTTTCTTTCTTGCTTGCTGGATTATTGTTAATCAAGTAAGAAGCTGTATTTGGTACAGAGTAGCTATTAGCTGTTTCATATGGAGTTAAGTCTGCATCCGCTTTAATCTTCGCTTTGAAGGTTACTTGGACTTTCTTACCACCATTTGCTTTGACAGTCTCTTCTGGGAAGGTTACTTCCAGAGTTTGACCGTTTTTCGCTACAGCAGCGTCTGCTTTCTTACCACCAAGAGTGACTTGGACATCACCGGCAAATTCAAGAACGTCTTTCAATTCATCGGTAACTGTAAAGCCTGTCGCATCTTGAGGCATAGTTGTATGGATGTTGTATGTGAATTCTTCTGTTCGATCTGCAATTGTTTCAGAAGGTTTTGAATTCACATCTTTTTCAATCGGTGGCTGTTCTGGAGATGGAGGAGTGACAGGTACTACGTTAGAGTCCTTCGTTACAGCTGGTTTGTTAGGGAAGCCAACTGTGTAAGAAGCCTTATTCGGTACTTCTGCCTTGTCTGCTTTCATGTAAGCTGACAAGTTTGCACCCTCTCTGATCTTAGCCTTGAAGTTGAGGACAACTTCTTTACCACCGTTTGCTTTCACCTGATCTTCTGTCAGGGTCAACTTGATGGTTTGACCGTCTGTTGTAATCTGGTCTGCCTTCAAGTCTTCACCTGCTAGAGTCGCAGATGATTCACCCGCAAACTCAAGAACATCTTCCAGCTTATCGCTGATAGAGAAGGCTGTCGCATCTTGCGGTACAGTAGTCTTCACAGTGTAAGTGAAGACATCGTCACGGTTAGCTAATGTTTCAGCTTCTTTACCGTTTACTTCCTTCTTCAGTTCTGGTTCAGTTGGGGTTGGTGGAATGACTGGAACTGGTTTAGAACTTTGTTCTGTTCCTGGGTCATTGTTAAAGTTGTATTTAGCGGTGTTGTAAATCCGTGTCGTACCATCTTTTTCGATATAGTCTGACAGGTTCGCTCCCGCCTTGATCTTAGCCTTGAAGCTGACATGAACTGCTTTGCCTCCTAGGGCTTTCGCTTCGTCTTCTGTCAGTTTGACTGTGATCTTCTGACCTTTAATTGTAATGTGGCTGGCATCTAGTGGTTGACCATCTACCGTTGCGCTTGCTTGGCCATTTTCACCTGAGAATTCTAAGACTTTCTCAATCGTATCGTAGACTGCGAAGCCTGTAACATCAAGCGGCACAGTTGTGTCGATTGTGTAGGTGAATTCTTCATCACGAGCTCCTAAGTTCGCTGACTCAGCCTCATTGACCTTCTTCTCAATCGGAGGATTTTCCGGATTTGGAGGAGTCACTGGGACGATGTTTGAATCTTTATGGAAGTTAGGATCGTTAGGGAAGGCAGCGTTATAAGACGCTTGGTTATTAATGACTGTCTTACCTTTTTCAATGTAGCCAGACAGGTTAGCACCTTGTCGGATTTTAGCCTTGAAGGTCAGAACAACTTCTTTACCGCCATTGTTCTTGACTTGGTCTTCTGTCAGAGTCAAGGTGATCTTTTGATCAGCGATAGAGATACGGTCTGCTTCTAAAGCTTCTCCATTAAGAGTAGCACTTCCAGCATCCGCAAACTCTAGAACATCCTTAATAGTGTCATCGATAGAGAAGGCTGTCGCATCAAACGGTACTTTTGTCTTCACTTTATAAGTAAAGATTTCGTCACGGTTAGCAAGAGTTGCTTCTTTTGCATCATTAACAGTCTTTTCAATCTCTGGTTTTTCAGGACTTGGCGGAGTCACTGGTACGATATTTGAATCTTTATGAACTCCAGGATTGTCTGGTAAATCTACATTATAAGAAGCTTGGTTATTGATAACAACTTTATCACCAACGACGTAGGCAGCTAGGTTGGCATTTGGACGAATCTTAGCCTTGAAGGTTAACTTAATTTCCTTATCTGCATTGGCTTTCAGTTCTTCTTGGTTAAGTGTAACTGTGATTGTTTGGCCATTGATCGTGATATGATCATCTGACAGTTTCTTACCATCTACAGTTGCTTCTGCTTGACCTTTCTCACCTGAGAAGTCCAAAACATCTTTCAGAGTATCAGTGATGTTGAAGGCTGTTGCTTCATAAGGAATCTTGGTTTTCACATGATAAGTGAATTCTTCATCACGTGCTTCCAAGGTCGCTTCTGCCTTATCATTGACATCTTTTTCAATTGGTGGTTGTTCTGGAGATGGAGGAGTTACTGGTACTTCATTGGAATCCTTATGGAACTTAGGATTATGATCGATGTCATAAGAAGCCTTGTTCGGAATACGGATGCCTTGACCAGGAACTAGGTAATCCAGAAGGTTTGCTCCTTCACGGATTTTAGCCTTGAAGGTTACTTCAATAGACTTGCCAGCGTTAGCTTTCACTGCTTTTTCTGCGAAGGCCACTGTCAAGGTATTCTTATCTGTAGAAATAGTAGCTTGATCATTGGCAGCCTTGCCGTCAATCTTCACTTGGACATCGCCCTTGTTGCCAGCGAATTCAAGAACGGACTTCAGTTCATCTGTTACGGTGAATTCAGTCGCATTTGTTGGCATCGCTGTATTCAGACTATAAGTGAATTCTTCAAGACGGGTTTGCAGATTGTAACTGTCTGCACCGTTAACCTTCTTCTCAATTTCTGGAGTGTTTGGTGGTGGCGGTGTAACAGTAACTGGGTTAGAGAATTTCTCTGTTTCTGGATTGTCATTGACCACAAAGCTAGCTTTGTTTGGAATCGCTGCTTTATCTCCATTTGGATACTTAGCAACTAATTGGTCAACTGTGTAGCCAGATTTAATCTTAGCATCGAAGGCTACTTGAACAGCCTTGCCTGCATATTTCTTGACTTGATCCTTATCGAAGGTAACTGTCAGTTTTTGGTCTTTCTTCGCAACCGTCACATCTGTCACGGCTTGGCCATCAATCGTTACAGTCGCATCTCCATCAAAGGTCAAGACTTCTTCCAAGGTATCAGAAAGTACAAACTTATCTGCTACAGTTGGAACTTTTGAATCCACTGTATACTTGAAGGTGCTTGTTAAGCTTGCCAAATCTTCTTGATCCTTACCATTTACTTTCTTCGTAATTGGTGGAGGAGTCACTTTAACTGGCTCTGTTTCTTTTTCCTTAGACTCGTTATTCTTATTAGTATAAGTAATCTTAGCCGTGTTTGGAATTTCTGGAAGAACAGATTCTTTCTTCACTTTAGCGTGGATGACCAACTCGATTTCTTTATTCGCAAGAGCACTTGCTTTGGCAAAGTCCTTCATCGTTGCTGTAACAGTATTTCCTGAAACAGTAATATCGAAGAATTTCTTGGCTTCTTCAGAAATGCTTGGTTCTGGGTTCACCACTCCAAGATTTTCATCTAGAGTATCGGTGATGACAAATGATTTGTATGTATCAATATCATTTGGCAAAGTAGTCTTAATATTGTAGGTGAAATCTGTTTCAGCAGCAATCGTCGCATTATCTTGATCACCGTTAATCTTCTTAGAAACATTTGGTTCTGTTGGTGGAGTCACCGTTACAGGAATTGTTTCTTTTTCACCTTTATGGTCGTTTTTATCCTTAAAGCTAAATGTCGCTTTGTTTGGAATGTTAGAACGAGTGACACCGTCATTAATTTTCGCTGGGATAACCAGTTCAATTTCTTGACCAGCTAGGGCACTTGCTCCGGCAAAGTTTTTCATTGTTGCCGTTACTTTTTGTCCACTGACAGTCACGTCAAAGAAGTCTGCAGCAGGACCGCTGATAACTGGTTTGTCTGCACCTTCATTAATAACGCTTAACTCATCTTCCAAAGTATCGGTAATCACAAATTCTTTGTAGGATGTGATATCACTTGGAAGTGTAGTCTTAACATTGTACTTGTATGGCTGACCAGTTGCAATATCCAAGTGATCCAAGTTTTCATTGATCTTCTTAGTTACTGGTGGAGGAGTCACCGTTACTGGATTTGACTCAACTTCCTTAGCCACATTGTTTTCATTAGTAAATGAAATCTTAGCCTTGTTTTCAATAGTCTTACCTGTCACACCAGCTTTAACTTTTGCTGGAATAGTCAGTTCGACGAATGAATATTTAGCGAGTTCTGCGAACTTACCTTCTTTAACTGTTGCAGTAACAGTTTGACCATTTGTTTGGATTTCAAAGACGTCTGCCAATGGACCGCTGATGCTTGCTTGTCCATCAAATTCGAGATCGGCATCCAGCTTATCACTAATGACAAATTTCTTGTAGCCTGCTACATCACTTGGCACAGCTGTTGTGATGTTGTAAGTGTATGGTTGACCATCGAAGGTTACCAGACTATCCAAGGTGTTGTTAATCTTCTTAGAAACAGTTGGTTCTTTTGGTTTAGGTGGAGTAACCGTTACTTCTTTCGAAGTTTTCTTCTTATCATTTAGAATAACATCAGCTGTATTCGGAATGTTTACCGCACCATTCTTCTTATATTTAGAAAGGTCAGCTCCCGGACGAATCTTAGCCTTGAAGATCAGTTCGATTTCCTGTACTTCGCTTCCACCACGACGAGAGATCAAACGGTTCAACGAAGTTAATTGAGTCTTATCTAGTGTAATCTCTATTGTTTGACCATTGATTGAAATCGCTTTGGTCAAAGCATTGTAAGACTTGCCTGCTACTGTTACTTTAGCTGAATTTGGTACAATTTCAAGTTCATCTACAACTGTATCTGTCAAGGTGAACTTGTCAGCAATACCTGGCCATGGGGCAGTTACCTTATATTCAAACTCTTCGCCATCTGCTTGTAGACCTTCGTGTTCTTTTTCGTTAACCTTCTTGTCTACTTCTGTATCAAGTGGTGGTTTAACATAAATTGGGTTTGAACGACGAATCGTACTTGCCTTGTCTTTTGTCTTGGCATGGGCATCTTGGTTTGGTGAATCATCTTCTCCATTCCACATGATGTTACCTTGGTTAACTAAACCGTAACCATTGTTATTTTGTAAGATTGCCAAGTAAGCCTTGCTGGCTTGGTTCTTACGGTACTCTTCTTTCAGGCGGACTGTCATTTTCAGTTTCGCCTTCTTCATGATCAGGTAATTATAATCCTTACCTTGCGCTGGAACGTCTGCTACAACGACGCTTTGTGAGTTTCCTCCAGCATCTTGTTGTGTTACCACACGAGTCGGCCAGCTTTGTCCATCTGGACCTTGAGCAGAATGACTCACCACTTCCAAGCGGTAGTCAATTGGGTCTGTCAACATAACGTTCTTTTCAAATTCGTAAGGAACGTTATTGAAGTTGTAGTCGACAGTGTAAGTGAACTCTTCGTCTTTCTTGCTTAGTTGTGCAGAATAAGATGGTTTCTTAGTCAACTCTAACGGATCCGGAATGACACCAATATCGTTGCTAGCATCCGCATCTTTCACTGTCTTCGTTGCACTTGGATAACAGTATTCCAGTTTTTGAACTTCTACTGTTTGGTTCCGACCACCGATTTGACGTGTTTCGAAGTCACCTGCTTTAAATTTACCAGTCAATTCTGGAACTGTGATTTCTTCCTTCTCTGGAACATAATTCTCAGGAGGGTCTACTTCGCTATCTTCATCTGTCTCAGGTGCGCGAGCTTCCTTACTCAAGTCGTAGTCAAAGCTGTTTTTACCTGGATTGAAGACACTATCTGGAACAGAGATTTTAACCTTGTTACCAGTCTGTGTGATTGTACCACGGATTTCCTTGCTAGGGTCTGTTACTTTCGGAACAATCTTCTTACCATTGATTCGGATAGCATCTACCTTGTAGCCTTCGGTGATATCAAACTCACCAGTGATATCATCTTTAACTAAAGCAGCCGCTACTGATTCCAAAATCTTTTGCGAGAATACATCAATGTTATTTTGCTCATTAACATAGAAGGAAACATTCTTGCCGTTTACAACCTTGTCTGGTGAAGCCATGGATTGAAGTGCGTCGTGGAAGATGGCTTGCACTGAACGGTTGTCCCCAATGTTTATTGTATTACCGAAACCATTTAGATAAGCTGGACCATATTGATAGTATTTCTCCGTGAAGTTATCAACACGTTCCCAGAAACCTACAACCACCGAACCTTCTGAACCAACCGCCGCTTTCAGCTGATTACCAGCCGCTTTCAATTCATTGGCACGACCAGTAATATCTTGAGCTGCTTCTGGATAGCTATCCACTCCCCAAGCTTTTTGAATAGCATCTGTTCTCGTCCAGCTCTTATCCATAACGACTGTGTTAGTCCCTGGCAGACGATAACCATTGGCTACCCCATCCGTTACTAGGAGGAAGACCGTCTTACGACCGTTTTCCATATTCCCTTTGACACGGTTGTACTGAGCGATTGTATCATCAATCGCAGGAACAGTTGGGGTACCACCATCGACAGCGATATTATCAATAAAGTTATGAACTTTATTTTGATCGCTTGTTAAGCCACTATTTCCATAGGTATAGTTTTTACCAGTTGAATTCGCATCAGTATATACATTCGCAGGGTTACCACTAAAATCATTGTTTTCAAAGTAACGCACCTGATCCAAACCTTGGTAAGAAGCTACGAAAACGCGGTCAGTTGTCCGAGGGTCGTCAGTCTTAACTAGATGAGGATCGTTCTCATCGTATTGTTCTGGACTAACATATGTTGTCAAACGTTTAAGAGCACGTTTTACACTTGGAATAGTTGTTCGGAATGAACCACTGGCATCCTGCAGGATAACCAAGTCAATTGGTTTCCGCGGAACTGTCCAGTCCGTTGCGTCCGTTTTTTCAATCTTACGATAACACCCATTTTGTGTGATCGTTGTATGCTCATCAATCCGTCTTGTCTCAATATTCAGAGGATCATCAGCTCGAACAACTGAAGTCCCTAGATTCAAGACGCTGGATGGCATTGACATCAACAGGACGGTAAATAGTATTAAAACCTTTTTCAAAAAATCTTTCATGCTATTTTAAAGCCTATATAATAGTAGAAACTTTTATACAAGCTCTCCCTTCTCTTTCTTTTATTTAAATCTCTTCTAGCTGTTTTTCAAGCGCTGCTTCATCGTGAAAGTCTGTCATTACTTTCTTTACCTTTTGATTCTTATCGACTAGATAAATCGTGGGGATTGATTGAACATGGAGGATATCCGCCGCTCGCTCATCTGTGTCATAGTAATATGGGAAAGTATAATCTTTTTCACTGATATACTGATCCGCTCTTTCTTTCGTTTCTCTTTTGGAATCAAGCATATCCAACATAACAAAATGAATTCTACCTTTATACTTTTCATATACTTTTTGAATCTCTGGTAACTGTTTTTGACAATCTGGACACCAGCTAGCCCACTCTACTACCAGCATGGGTTTACTATAAAACTCTGTACTCTTCTTTTGATACCCTGCTTGGTCTACCATTTCAAACTCTGGCAACTGCTGTCCTGTCAGCTCATGTACTACAGCTGAACTACCATCCTTTTGTGTCGATCCTTTGTTATGCCTGTTAGGACCAGCAATGTAAAACAAAGCAAAGACCGCTACCAGAATGACTCCAACAGTCAAAAAGGGTAGCCACCACTTTTCCTTTAACATATTCCCTCCTAGTTAGATTCCGTCTCTATCAAATTTTGACATAAGAGCAAGCACTGTACAAATATCGATCTTTTCTTGCTAAAAAAACCATGAAAAAAGCCGTCATATACAATGTGCCAATTATATGGTTATTATACCAGTTTTTTTTGAGCATAACAAGCATTTTGTCTAAAATTTATGCAAAATACTTTGAAAGATGACACTATTTATTAAAAGGAAAACGATTGCCTAAAAACTTAAAATTATCAGAATTTTTAAGTCGTTTTTCTTTCCTTTTTTGGACCTATATTCAGACCAGTCAAAGGCTATTTTTTAGCCTTTGTCACAAAAAAACACAACTGGAATACAAAAAAAGCAGATAGTGATCTGCTTTTGGTTTCTCTTATAATTCTGCGATTTGATTCAGGTTTACTTCTGCAATGGTGTCATTTCCAAACATAGAAATAACCATCTTAACTTTATTATTGTCAATCTCAGTAATTTTTCCTGTATAATCTGTAAAGGCTCCGTCAATAATCCGAACGGTATCACCAACCTTGACATGAATGTCAAATTCTTGCACAGTTTGTCCCATAGAGATCAAAATGTTGCGGATTTCTTCTTCCAAGAGTGGAGTCGGTTTAGAGCGGTTTCCGTGAGAGCCGACAAAACCTGTTACATTAGGAGTGTTCCGAACAACAAACCAAGCCTCATCGGTCATGACCATTTCAACCAAAACATAACCAGGGAAGCGATTCTCTTCGATTTCCTTGGTCTTGCCATTTTTCTCTACTTGAACCGTCTGAGTAGGGATTTCCACGCGCAAGATATTCTCCAGCATGTTATAAGTCTGAGCCCGTTGCAAGAGATTTTCTTTTACCTTGTTTTCATATCCAGAGTAGGTCTGCAGTACAAACCAGCCTTTATCAAAACTATCCATTTTATTTCCTTTCTTTTTTAGCAATTCTTAGTTTACAAAATCATAAACTAAAACACTATAAAAAAGCCTAATGGCTTTTTCCGTTTTCTCTAGCTTTATTATATCATAAAAATAGGGAATGCCAAGAAGTTTACTGACAATTTTATCAAAAAAGACTGGGAAATTTCCCAGTCTCTAATCGACTTAAAAGAGATTCAACAAACGAAGCAGTCCGTGAGATACCAATAAGTCAAATAAATAGATAACCACAACAAAGAAGGCTGTATATTCCATAATCGAAATAAAATCAATCCAGCTTTGCTTGCCTGTCGGCCATGTTGTATCTTTTAAAACTGTAAAAGTGTCCTTAAGAAATTTCACAACTCTCTCCTATCTTGTTTCTTTATGAATAGTGTATTTATTACAATGTTTACAAAACTTATTTACTTCTAGACGTTTTGGTTTTGGCGTACTACTCAGTTTTATTGAGTAATTTCTCGATCCACAAACCGTACACGCCAGACTTGCTTTTTTTAATGCCATAACGCCTCCATCTTTCCAATTATAGCAGGATTTTTTTCTTTTGACAAGGTCTGGACGTCAATCCTTTGAAGCTTTTTTCATTCATCTAACGAACAGCTATTATTTTCGCTGGTGATTTGGTAAAATAGATGTCATAAAGGAGAAGAAAACGTGAAAACTGATCATTTAAAAGAAAGTAATAATATTGAAGACCGTCGCAATGAAGGGGGATCGGCTAGCTACGGATCAGGCAATGCTCGACTGGGAAACGGAATATTGCGAATCCTGTTAGCACCTGGCAGTTTTAAAAGCAAGCTTGTCCTAATACTACTCTTACTTTTCTTAGGGGGTGGTGCTGGTTTATCTGGCATATTTGACACAGGGACTTCTCACCACTATGAGTCCACCCAAGTTTCCCAGCAAAGCCATACTCAGGTCAATGACAAAGATGCCCAATTTGTCAGCAAGGTCTTAGGGACTACAGAAGTTTTTTGGACTCAAACCTTTGAAAAAGAAGGAAGAACCTATTATAAGCCAAAACTGGTCTTCTATACTGGTCAAACCAGGACTGGTTGTGGGGTCGGCCAGGCCTCTGCTGGACCTTTTTACTGTCCTAACGACCAAAAAATTTACCTGGATATTCGCTTCTACCAAGAGCTGACTACTAAGTATCGGGCAAGTGGTGACTTTGCCATGGCTTATGTTATCGCGCACGAAGTTGGACACCACATCCAAAACCAACTAGGGACACTTCAATCCTACCAGCAAATGGTGAGAGGAAAGTCAGAAAAGGAGAAGAATGCTCTAAATGTTCGTTTGGAACTTCAGGCGGACTACTACGCTGGGGTCTGGGCTCGTTATATTGAACAAGAAAACTTACTAGATGTTGGCGATATTGAGGAAGCACTTAATGCAGCCCATGCAGTTGGAGACGACACTTTGCAAGAACAGGCCTATGGCTATTCTGTGCCTGATAGCTTTACACACGGAAGTGCGGAGCAACGTATGCGTTGGTTCAAACGTGGTTACCAATACGGCGATTTTGAACACGGTGACACCTTCAATGTACCTGAAAAAGACCTTTAGGAAAATCCTAAAGGTCTTTTTATCTGATTGATTTACTGTGACATATGCTTCTTGATTGATAAACCCAGGCTGGAGCCTCAAGAGATAGACTTCTATAAATAATCCATCTATTGAGATAAGAAACTTACCAACCAAACCAGCTCTTGACTGTATCCCAAGCATTCTTAGCTTTACCTGGAATATCTGCCTCTTCGATAGCATTTTTAGCCTGATCGACTATTTCTTTTGCCTTGTCCTGTACATCCTGTAAGAAATCATTGCCACCTTGATTCTCGGTATTTCCAGTGCCATAGGTGTCTACCGGAGCAATACCATTTTGAGCATAGGTATTCTTTTCAGAGAATTTGGTTCCTTCCGTGTATGGCAGGACGCTATTGGCTACATTTCGGAAAATCACAGAAGCCTC
Organism: Streptococcus sp. HMSC062B01; assembly: GCF_001811085.1. Classification (NCBI taxonomy): domain Bacteria; kingdom Bacillati; phylum Bacillota; class Bacilli; order Lactobacillales; family Streptococcaceae; genus Streptococcus; species Streptococcus sp. HMSC062B01. Next base: position 5,534 of record NZ_KZ672773.1, on the reverse strand, counting down.
GTTAGCACTGGTTCCTGTCAGGTAGTGGTTTTCATCTGTCTTTGGAAATCCTAGCCACTGACTGATAACAACATCAGGTGTGTAGCCGATGACCCACTGGTCTCCAGATAAGTCAGGGTTGAAGTCTGTCTCAGTTGTCCCTGTCTTACCTGCCATCGTATAATTATATGGCGCTGCGTAGATACCCGTTCCGTTTGAGAAGGTCCCTAACATCATACTGGTCATTTTTTTCGCAGTCGACTGATTGAGCACTCGAGTGGAGCTAGACTTGTGGGTCTTAACGATTTGACCACTAGCGTTTTCAATCTTAGTGATCAAGTGGGCATCATGCATGACACCATCATTCGCAAAAGCGGAGTAGGCCTGAGCCATTTGGAGAGGATTGGTATTCACACCTGCTCCCAATGCTACACTGAGATTTTGCTCAACCTTTTTCATATTCAAGCCAAACTTTTGACCATATTCAAAAGCTTTCTCTATACCCAACTCTTTAACTGTTGCTACCGCTGGAATATTCAGAGAATCCGCCAGGGCCTGATACATAGGCACTGTCGGGCTACTTTGAATGCCACCATAGTTATTGACCGTATAGGATCCGTAGGTCGTTGTCGTATTGTCCAACTCTTTATCAGTTGACCAACCAGCTGCGATTGCTGGGCTATATACAACCAGTGGTTTAATGGTCGAACCTGGACTACGAGCTGACTGGGTTGCATAGTTAAAGGAACGGAAACCGGCCGCCTGGCTGTTGACTCGACCGACCAGGGCTCTCACCCCTCCAGTCTTGGGATCCAAGGCCACACTTCCCGATTCTGCTCGTGTTCCATCTACTTCTGAAACAGGGAAGAGACTCTCATTACTATAAATAACCTGCATGCTGGCCTGATAGTTTTGATCCAGCTCAGTATAGATGCGATAGCCATTTTTGATGATATCTTCTTCTTTTAAACCATAGTCATGAATGGCTTCGTTAATGACAGCATCAAAATAAGATGGATAGCGGTAATCTTCAGACTTCCCAGCATAGGCATCCACCAACTGACTACCAAGACCGTTCGCTGCTGCTTGATCAGCTGTTGCTTTGTCAATATAGCCTGCTGCAACCATATTATTCAGGACTGTGTCCCGGCGATTGGTCGCATTTTCAACTGAATACAAGGGATTGTAAATCTCAGGTCCCTTGAGCATACCGGCTAGTGTGGCTGCTTGATCGAGAGACAGTTGGCTCGCTGAAACTCCAAAGTATTTCTTGCTGGCATCCTCTACTCCCCAGACACCATTACCAAAGTAGGAATTGTTCAGATACATGGTCAGAATCTGATCTTTACTATACTTTTTGGTTAATTCCAGAGCTAGAAAAAACTCCTTGGCCTTCCGCTCAATGGTCTGGTCCTGAGAAAGATAAGCATTTTTAGCCAACTGCTGAGTAATGGTCGAACCACCGCCCGATCGGCCCGCTGTCAAAATTGCTAAGAAGAAACGGCCATAATTGATTCCGCTATTTTTATAGAAGGAGCGGTCTTCGGTCGCAATAACAGCATTCTGCAAGTCCTTACTGATCTGATCCAATTCGACATAGGTCCCTTTTTGACCTGTCAAACTCCCCGCTTCTTGACCATCTTTATCATAGATCATTGTAGTCGCCTTCAAGGCATTTTGCAAGTCGTTGACATTAGTGGTCTTGGCCACATAAAAGAGATAACCTCCCGTCACCAGCCCAAATCCCAGACCTAAAATCAAGATAATCTTGGTCAGATGGTACCTACGCCAAAAACGTCGGAAGGGACCTTGCCCTTTTGAAGACGTTCGCTTGGCCGAGCGACCTGATCGAGACAGACGTGGTTCCGCACTTGTATCTGTCTCCTCTGCAGACTCAGCTGGTGAATCTTCTTTCTTAAAATGTTGAATTAAGGTTTCAAAAATATCATTTAGCTTTTTCATAACCCTTATTTTATCACCTTCCCAGAGAGTATACAAGAAAGTGCTGTTTCATAGAGACTTCCTTTTAGAATTTTTTAAGAAATAGCAGAGCTTCTACCTTGTTTTTGATCTTAACTTTCAAAGTTCTGCTCTTTTTGTTAAAATAAAGGCATGCAATTTAACTTTCGAATCCCTGAAAAAATGCCCACTATGAGCATAAAAGAACTACTGGAAGACTATTTCCTCATTCCCAGAAAAATCCGCCATTTCCTTCGCACAAAAAAGCATGTCTTGGTCAATGATCAAATTATCAACTGGCAAAGCAAGATTCAGGCAGGCGATCTCTTGTCGCTGACCTTTGACGAAGAAGATTACCCAGCAAAAGCCATTCTTATGGGGCAACCAGAACTTGTCCAGGAACTCTACCAAGACCAGCATCTCATCATCGTCAATAAACCTGAAGGCATGAAAACTCACGCCAATGAGCCGACCGAACTAGCTCTGCTCAATCATGTATCTGCCTATGTCGGAGAGATCTGCTATGTAGTTCACAGACTTGACAAGGAGACCAGTGGCGCTGTTCTCTTTGCCAAAAACCCCTTTGTCTTGCCTATACTCAACCGCCTACTGGAAAACAAGGATATCCAGCGCGAATACTGGGCTTTAGTAGATGGTAAATTTACCGAGAAAAGCAGGGTATATAAGGACAAAATCGGTCGCGATCGCCATGATCGGAGAAAACGGCTGGTTGACAACAAACATGGCCAATACGCCGAAACGCACGTGACTCGCTTAAAAAGCTTTGGTCAAAAAACTCTTGTCAAATGCCAACTCAAAACTGGTCGTACCCATCAGATCCGTGTCCACCTATCCCACCACGGCTTTCCCTTGGTCGGTGATCCTCTATATCATCCACAGCCCCAAGGTCGTCTCATGCTTCACGCCCACCGACTGAGCTTCGTCCATCCCTTTACTTTAGAAAAAATCAGTCTTGAAGCCCCATCTAAAAGTTTTGAAGAAGGGCTAGAAAACTAGAAAAGCTGAAAGCATAAGAAGTACTACTAGTAAACTCAAATCTAATAGAACTAAGCCTCCAGGCATCATAACCAAGCACACAGAGTCCTCCACTTCTTTCGCCTTAGTAGACGCAAGAAAAAGCAACAGAAAAATCTGTTGCTTTTTCTTTGGTATCAGAAATCGATTCTATCTCCTATCTTGCTTTACTAAGCTGGAAGCAGGTTGATAATTCTGGGTCTGATGACTTTCTGAAAGACCATGCTCAGTAGATATGACAGCAAGAGAATGATAAAGAAGCCAAAACTATATATGCCATTCCTGGGCATTAATTGCCTAAAGATGAAGATGATGAACGGGTGAATAATATAAATCATAGTGGCATATCGCTTGGCGATATTGTTCAAAATCGGAACATCAATATTGGTCCCGTTTCTGATCGCATAGAGGAAAATCGCACTAGATGATAAAAGAGTGCTGGGGTAGAGGTCGTGCTCTGTTCCCATAAAACAGTATTCAAGCAGAATCAAACCTATTATTCCCAAGCTAATAGCCCATTTCCTGACAGACGATAAGTCGTAGGCTAAAATCCGTTCTCGATGCTTGGCAAACTGCATCCCCATAATGAAAAAGGGAAGACCCATAAACAGGAAATTTCGATAGTAAAGGGTACTGTTGGTATTGAACTCGATACAAAAAGCCAGAGCCAACAAAATCAGAGACACGCCAAAGGTGGTCAGGCGGTGGAAATACTTATAAAAAAGGAGATAAAGCCCGTAAATATAGGAAATAGCCAACAAATACCAAGTCGGGGTAGCAGCTGAGCCAATCAAATCTCTAGGACTGTTAAAAAAGAAGAAATTGGCAAAATCAGACAGGTCTATAGTCGCTATCTTTTCCGCCAGCTCTCCCGACAGTACTAAGTCAATAAAATGCACAATCGAGTAAAATATCAGACTAGCGATTGTCAAAAGCAACATTTGCTTGAGGCGATACTTTACCTTTTCTCTAGAAATGTTAAAGGAAAAATAACCCGACAGCATCATGAAAAAGGGCACTGCAAAACGGGCCACAATCTGATAAAAAACACCAAATTCCCCTGGTAACAAAAAGTGCAAAGAAACGATACTAAAACAGGCTAGAGCCTTAACAGCATGTAAAGTTGTATTTTCTGTCTTCATGCAGACATTATAGCATGTTCATTGTTACAATCTGTCAAGGACAGATGACACAAGCATTAAGAATCATATCATTTGATGACAACCACTTTTCTTCTTATCCTATAAACCATCATTTTCTATAGCACCTACAAGTAATGAAATCGATGAAAAATCTGCCCTATCAAGTCCCAAAATAGCACTTCTAGAGATTTTCAGACCTATAAAAAGGCCGAGGAAAGTGTACCCTAGAGCAACTTTCTTCAACCCTTTGTTTATTGATAATGTGGTCTTGCAAATCCTCGAATATTACCATGACCAACCCGATAGGTATTTCTTCTCACAACTCCGTTGCTTGAATTTCCTTCGATTGTATGAATCCATCCATTCTCTACTCTCTCAACAATACCTATATGATCCGCCCAGCCATCATTTTGCTGGGTATCTTTATCCCAGTTGAAAGTAATAATATCACCTGATTGAGGAGTCGTAGTTCCATCTTCATTCCAAATTCCTAATTTTTTGAAAATCTGAATATGACGTTCTACTCCACATTCTCGTCCAACTAGATAACTAAGACCTTCTCGTTGGAAAACAACTGTAACAAATACATCGCACCAATCATCTGTATTCTTTACAGCGTAGCCGACTGGTAAAGGTTTCACACTGTTATAGTCCGCTACCATGCGCTGATGAGCTGCACTACCCGTTGACGTACCTACCAGATTTGCAGCTGCACGAATAACTCTATTTTTTTGATCTGTCACTTGTTGTGGAATCAATCTGGTTTGCCCTAGGTTAAATCCTTCCACACTGCCATCCGTATAATCAACATAAACGTGAGTGGTGTAATCACCTTGTTTATTGCCGTGGTTTACAGCCGCAATCCCAATCTCGGTATGACCACCAGCAGGAGTTTGGGTATACCAAGATAAATTTTCTTGGTGCGCTTGAGACCACACGGCTGCGCGAATATTTTTAATTCGTTTCCCTTGGGCAGATTGATCAACCGCAACGGTAAATGTGCCCGTCTGAGAATTCACATCTTTAATATAAGCTTTCGTCTTATGCGTTAGATTGCGGTACTCTACTTGCGTTGTAGTCGAATGGACTCCTATACGACTACCATCATTCTGGATGTAGTAAAGGTGAACGTGATAAGTACCAGTAGAATTCTTGTGATTTTCTGCCTTGATGCTAGCCTTATAGCTACCATCTGATTGACGAGTCGCACTGTACCAGATCAAGTCATCTTGTCCGCCTTGGTCAGACCAAACAGGAACCTGAACCGCTTGAACTCCTTTAGGACTGAAAACGTCGGTCACAACAACATCAAAAGTGCCAGTCTCTTTGTTATTGTTTTGAATGTTGACCTTACCTGTTGGTTGAGACAGCTTTAATTGGGTAGACGTCTCAGTCACATACCTACGTTGGCCGGAGCCA
>NZ_KZ672772.1:0-5058 GCF_001811085.1 Streptococcus sp. HMSC062B01 | reverse complement strand
TGCTAAGCGACTACCATATCTCACAGGGGGCAACCCCCAACTACTTCCGGCGTTCTAGGGCTTAACTGCTGTGTTCGGCATGGGTACAGGTGTATCTCCTAGGCTATCGTCACTTAACTATTGAGTATCTAATCTACTCAAAATTGAATAACTACTCATTTCTAACAATACTTTTTGAACGCTGCGCTCAATGAAAATTGGATAAGTCCTCGAGCTATTAGTATTAGTCCGCTCCATGTGTCACCACACTTCCACTCCTAACCTATCAACCTGATCTTCTCTCAGGGCTCTTACTAACTTGCGTTATGGGAAATCTCATCTTGAGGTGGGTTTCACACTTAGATGCTTTCAGCGTTTATCCCTTCCCTACATAGCTACCCAGCGATGCCTTTGGCAAGACAACTGGTACACCAGCGGTAAGTCCACTCTGGTCCTCTCGTACTAGGAGCAGATCCTCTCAAATTTCCTACGCCCGCGACGGATAGGGACCGAACTGTCTCACGACGTTCTGAACCCAGCTCGCGTGCCGCTTTAATGGGCGAACAGCCCAACCCTTGGGACCGACTACAGCCCCAGGATGCGACGAGCCGACATCGAGGTGCCAAACCTCCCCGTCGATGTGAACTCTTGGGGGAGATAAGCCTGTTATCCCCAGGGTAGCTTTTATCCGTTGAGCGATGGCCCTTCCATGCGGAACCACCGGATCACTAAGCCCGACTTTCGTCCCTGCTCGAGTTGTAGCTCTCGCAGTCAAGCTCCCTTATACCTTTACACTCTGCGACTGATTTCCAACCAGTCTGAGGGAACCTTTGGGCGCCTCCGTTACCTTTTAGGAGGCGACCGCCCCAGTCAAACTGCCCGTCAGACACTGTCTCCGATAGGGATCACCTATCCGGGTTAGAGTGGCCATAACACAAGGGTAGTATCCCAACAGCGCCTCCATCGAAACTGGCGTCCCGATCTCGTAGGCTCCTACCTATCCTGTACATGTGGCACAGACACTCAATATCAAACTGCAGTAAAGCTCCATGGGGTCTTTCCGTCCTGTCGCGGGTAACCTGCATCTTCACAGGTACTAAAATTTCACCGAGTCTCTCGTTGAGACAGTGCCCAAATCATTACGCCTTTCGTGCGGGTCGGAACTTACCCGACAAGGAATTTCGCTACCTTAGGACCGTTATAGTTACGGCCGCCGTTTACTGGGGCTTCAATTCATACCTTCGCGTTTCCGCTAAGCACTCCTCTTAACCTTCCAGCACCGGGCAGGCGTCACCCCCTATACATCATCTTACGATTTAGCAGAGAGCTGTGTTTTTGATAAACAGTTGCTTGGGCCTATTCACTGCGGCTGACCTAAATCAGCACCCCTTCTCCCGAAGTTACGGGGTCATTTTGCCGAGTTCCTTAACGAGAGTTCTCTCGCTCACCTGAGGCTACTCGCCTCGACTACCTGTGTCGGTTTGCGGTACGGGTAGAGTATGATACATCGCTAGAAGCTTTTCTTGGCAGTGTGACATCACTAACTTCGCTACTAAACTTCGCTCCCCATCACAGCTCAACGTTACAGGTATAAGCATTTGACTCATACCACGCCTCACTGCTTAGACAGACTCTTCCAGTCGTCTGCTTTAGTTAGCCTACTGCGTCCCTCCATCACTTCATACTCTAGTACAGGAATATCAACCTGTTGGCCATCGGATACACCCTTCGGTCTCTCCTTAGGTCCCGACTAACCCAGGGCGGACGAGCCTTCCCCTGGAAACCTTAGTCTTACGGTGGACAGGATTCTCACCTGTCTTTCGCTACTCATACCGGCATTCTCACTTCTATGCGTTCCAGCGCTCCTCACGGTACACCTTCTCCACACATAGAACGCTCTCCTACCATCCCCTAAGGGATCCACAGCTTCGGTAAATTGTTTTAGCCCCGGTACATTTTCGGCGCAGGGTCACTCGACTAGTGAGCTATTACGCACTCTTTGAATGAATAGCTGCTTCTAAGCTAACATCCTAGTTGTCTGTGCAACCCCACATCCTTTTCCACTTAACAATTATTTTGGGACCTTAGCTGGTGGTCTGGGCTGTTTCCCTTTCGACTACGGATCTTAGCACTCGCAGTCTGACTGCCGACCATAATTCATTGGCATTCGGAGTTTATCTGAGATTGGTAATCCGGGATGGACCCCTCACCCAAACAGTGCTCTACCTCCAAGAATCTTGATGTCGACGCTAGCCCTAAAGCTATTTCGGAGAGAACCAGCTATCTCCAAGTTCGTTTGGAATTTCTCCGCTACCCACAAGTCATCCAAGCACTTTTCAACGTGCCCTGGTTCGGTCCTCCAGTGCGTTTTACCGCACCTTCAACCTGCTCATGGGTAGGTCACATGGTTTCGGGTCTACGTCATGATACTATTGCGCCCTATTCAGACTCGGTTTCCCTACGGCTCCGTCTCTTCAACTTAACCTCGCATCATAACGTAACTCGCCGGTTCATTCTACAAAAGGCACGCTCTCACCCATTAACGGGCTCGAACTTGTTGTAGGCACACGGTTTCAGGTTCTATTTCACTCCCCTCCCGGGGTGCTTTTCACCTTTCCCTCACGGTACTGGTTCACTATCGGTCACTAGGGAGTATTTAGGGTTGGGAGATGGTCCTCCCAGATTCCGACGGGATTTCTCGTGTCCCGCCGTACTCAGGATACTGCTAGGTACAGAATCTATTTAAAATACGAGGCTCTTACTCTCTTTGGCTGACTTTCCCAAGTCATTCTTCTATAAATTCTGAGTCCACATTGCAGTCCTACAACCCCGAAGAGTAAACTCTTCGGTTTGCCCTCCTGCCTCTTCGCTCGCCGCTACTAAGGCAATCGCTTTTGCTTTCTCTTCCTGCAGCTACTTAGATGTTTCAGTTCACTGCGTCTTCCTCCTCATATCCTTAACAGATATGGGTAACAGGCATCTACCTGTTGGGTTCCCCCATTCGGATATCCACGGATCGTCGCTTACTTACAGCTCCCCGAGGCATTTCGTCGTTTGTCACGTCCTTCTTCGGCTCCTAGTGCCAAGGCATCCACCGTGCGCCCTTACTAACTTAACCTTATTTTTGACCTTTCAGTCTTAAACTCATTAATATTCACAGCGTTTCGGTTTATTTCTTGTTACTATTTGATATAGTTATTCAATTTTCAATGGACTAGTTTGGAACTGAACGTTCCAATGGAGCCTAGCGGGATCGAACCGCTGACCTCCTGCGTGCAAAGCAGGCGCTCTCCCAGCTGAGCTAAGGCCCCACAAGACCTCTCAAAACTAAACAAGACTCCATCGTGCATTCCGTTTTTCCTTAGAAAGGAGGTGATCCAGCCGCACCTTCCGATACGGCTACCTTGTTACGACTTCACCCCAATCATCTATCCCACCTTAGGCGGCTGGCTCCTAAAAGGTTACCTCACCGACTTCGGGTGTTACAAACTCTCGTGGTGTGACGGGCGGTGTGTACAAGGCCCGGGAACGTATTCACCGCGGCGTGCTGATCCGCGATTACTAGCGATTCCGACTTCATGTAGGCGAGTTGCAGCCTACAATCCGAACTGAGACTGGCTTTAAGAGATTAGCTTGCCGTCACCGACTTGCGACTCGTTGTACCAGCCATTGTAGCACGTGTGTAGCCCAGGTCATAAGGGGCATGATGATTTGACGTCATCCCCACCTTCCTCCGGTTTATTACCGGCAGTCTCGCTAGAGTGCCCAACTGAATGATGGCAACTAACAATAAGGGTTGCGCTCGTTGCGGGACTTAACCCAACATCTCACGACACGAGCTGACGACAACCATGCACCACCTGTCACCGATGTACCGAAGTAAAACTCTATCTCTAGAGCGGGCATCGGGATGTCAAGACCTGGTAAGGTTCTTCGCGTTGCTTCGAATTAAACCACATGCTCCACCGCTTGTGCGGGCCCCCGTCAATTCCTTTGAGTTTCAACCTTGCGGTCGTACTCCCCAGGCGGAGTGCTTAATGCGTTAGCTGCGGCACTAAGCCCCGGAAAGGGCCTAACACCTAGCACTCATCGTTTACGGCGTGGACTACCAGGGTATCTAATCCTGTTCGCTCCCCACGCTTTCGAGCCTCAGCGTCAGTTACAGACCAGAGAGCCGCTTTCGCCACCGGTGTTCCTCCATATATCTACGCATTTCACCGCTACACATGGAATTCCACTCTCCCCTTCTGCACTCAAGTTAAACAGTTTCCAAAGCGTACTATGGTTAAGCCACAGCCTTTAACTTCAGACTTATCTAACCGCCTGCGCTCGCTTTACGCCCAATAAATCCGGACAACGCTCGGGACCTACGTATTACCGCGGCTGCTGGCACGTAGTTAGCCGTCCCTTTCTGGTAAGATACCGTCACAGTGTGAACTTTCCACTCTCACACCCGTTCTTCTCTTACAACAGAGCTTTACGATCCGAAAACCTTCTTCACTCACGCGGCGTTGCTCGGTCAGACTTTCGTCCATTGCCGAAGATTCCCTACTGCTGCCTCCCGTAGGAGTCTGGGCCGTGTCTCAGTCCCAGTGTGGCCGATCACCCTCTCAGGTCGGCTATGTATCGTCGCCTAGGTGAGCCGTTACCTCACCTACTAGCTAATACAACGCAGGTCCATCTGGTAGTGGTGCAATTGCACCTTTTAATCAATTATCATGCAATAATTAATATTATGCGGTATTAGCTATCGTTTCCAATAGTTATCCCCCGCTACCAGGCAGGTTACCTACGCGTTACTCACCCGTTCGCAACTCACAGTCTATGGTGTAGCAAGCTACGGTATAAACTGTGCGTTCTACTTGCATGTATTAGGCACGCCGCCAGCGTTCGTCCTGAGCCAGGATCAAACTCTCATTTAAGCGTTTGAGTCTTACTCATTTCTGTCCACTGACAGATTTATTTTTCGTTCTTTGACAGGTCACATATCTCTATGTCACCCTGCACTTGGTTCGTCTTGTTCAGTTTTCAAAGGTCTTTGCCTCCCTCGGAGACAACTATCTTAGTATATCATCTACT
>NZ_KZ672771.1:0-235 GCF_001811085.1 Streptococcus sp. HMSC062B01 | reverse complement strand
CTTCAGAAGCATTAGGAATGATTGAAACCAAAGGATTGGTTGGTTCAATAGAAGCAGCAGATGCAATGGTAAAAGCAGCTAACGTTACCTTGATAGGTAAAGAACATGTTGGCGGTGGATTAGTAACTGTTTTAGTTCGTGGAGATGTTGGCGCCGTGAAGGCGGCGACAGATGCAGGAGCAGCTGCAGCACAACGTGTGGGAGAATTGATTTCAGTTCACGTTATCCCACGTCC
>NZ_KZ672770.1:0-1436 GCF_001811085.1 Streptococcus sp. HMSC062B01 | reverse complement strand
TGTACTGACCCCAAAAAGTTAGACAATTAATTTAAGCAAAGGATTTAGTTCTGTATTGTACAGGACTAAGTCCTTTTAGTTTTACCTTAATTCGTTTGTTGTTGTAGTAATCAATATAGTCGACAATAGCTTGTTCCAAGTGCTCAAGTGACTGAAACGTATTCTCATAACCATAAAACATTTCAGACTTAAGAATGCCAAAGAAAGATTCCATCATACCGTTATCTGGGCTATTTCCCTTACGTGACATAGATGGTTGGATTCCCTTATTCTTTAAAAAATGATGATAGAAATCATGTTGGTATTGCCATCCTTGGTCACTATGGAGAATTGTATTTTCGTAATGGTTCGCTGTAAAGGCTTGTTCTAGCATAGCTTTCATTTGTACTAAGTTCGGCGAAGTAGAAAGATTGTAGGAGATAATTTCGCTGTTAAAGCCATCTAAAACTGGTGATAAATAAAGCTTTTGACTGCTTGCTGGAATGGCAAATTCTGTCACATCTGTGTAGCACTTTTGCATTGGTTTGGTTGCTTCAAATTGACGTTGAATAAGGTTATCTGCTTTCTTGCCAACCTCTCCTTGGTATGAAGAATACTTCCGTTTACGGCGAATTCGAGCCGTTAAACCAAGTACTTTCATAAGACGCTGCACCTTCTTATGGTTCACTACGAAGCCACGATTTCGTAATTCTAGAGTCATGCGACGATAGCCGTAATTTCCTTTATGCTCAGTATAAATTAACTGAATTTCAGCTTTAACTTGATCATCCTTATCGCTTTGATCCAGCTGTTTTAAGTGATAATAATAAGTTGAACGGGCAAGCTTAATAATCTTTAGAAGGATATCTAAAGAAAACTCTGTTACCAATCCTTGAACAATTTCCGTTTTTCTTCTTGCTCTTTTTCCTCCTTCAATCGGAGTTCTCTCAACTTTTTTAGAACAGCATTCTCCGCTCTCAGGTATTCATTTTCTGCTTGAAGACGTTCTAACTCTGTCATTTCTTCAGGTTTTTTCTTTGGCTTGCGTCCCATTTTAGGTGCTCTCCCTCTTGTTTTCTCAACAATAGTATACCCATTTTTCTTGTATTGTGCCAGCCAATTTGGAAGCATTCCTTGGTTTGGGAGAGCATAATCTAGAGACACCCTTATTTGTGAACGACCTTCAAGCAGAACTTTATCAATAATTTCTCGTTTTAATTTAGGAGAATAATAACGATTCTTCCCCTTTTTGACGAACTCTATACCGTAACGATCAATCAATTTAATCATGTACCTAAGATTAGGAATATTTATCCCGAATATATTTGAAAGCTCTTTGAAGCTTCGCCCTTGTTTTCTAAGTTCATATATCTGAACTTTATCCTTATATGTCAATTTCATAATAAAAACACCCCAAAAGTTAGATTTTTTCTGTCTAACTTTTGGGGTGCGGTTCA
>NZ_KZ672769.1:0-261 GCF_001811085.1 Streptococcus sp. HMSC062B01 | reverse complement strand
ATGGCGCGAGACGGAATCGAACCGCCGACACATGGAGCTTCAATCCATTGCTCTACCAACTGAGCTACCGAGCCTTATTGCGGGAGCAGGATTTGAACCTACGACCTTCGGGTTATGAGCCCGACGAGCTACCTAGCTGCTCCATCCCGCGATACTATTATTCAACTAAAAGGAGGATGTGGGATTCGAACCCACGCACGCTTTTACACGCCTGACGGTTTTCAAGACCGTTCCCTTCAGCCGGACTTGGGTAATCCTCCA
>NZ_KZ672768.1:0-390 GCF_001811085.1 Streptococcus sp. HMSC062B01 | reverse complement strand
TTTGCGGAAGTCCTTGAGGACCTGTGCTGGTTGCGTTAGTGCTGGTTGGGGTTACCTTAGTCACTGTTGGTGTATAAGTTGCGGTAACTTCTGTACCATTCTTATCCACTCGTTTCACTGTGACTGGATCTGGAGTACCAACATATTGTTTGTCTGGCGTAAAGGTAATAGAGCCATCTGGATTGATGCTGTATTCACCTACACCTGGAACTGTTTTCGTTGACTGACCATCTTCGAAGGTCATTGGTTTCGTATCATCAATTGGAACCAATGGATTACCTTCTGTGAAGGTTGGGGTACCTTTTTGCGGTTGACCTTGGATACCATTTGAAGTGGCATCCGTTGAAGTTGGTGTTACTTCTTTCACCACTGCTTGGTACTTGACAGTAA
>NZ_KZ672767.1:0-29532 GCF_001811085.1 Streptococcus sp. HMSC062B01 | reverse complement strand
GAGGTCGGTGGTTCGAGTCCACTCGTGCCCATTTTATAGTTGGAGAATTACTCAAGAGGCTGAAGAGGACGGTTTGCTAAATCGTTAGGTCGGGTAACTGGCGCGGGGGTTCGAATCCCCCATTCTCCGTCAATAGGGAGTTTAGCATTTGCTATCTCCTTTTCTTGTACTTTTTGTACTTTGTTGTGGGATTGTAGGTATTGAGATGAAAAAATTTAAAAAATCAAGATTAATTGTAATGATCATTGTTCTAATTTTAACTGCTTCAGCTTTGTTACTTTCTACTTATTCTACTTGGTTTGTAAATGGGACATCAAATGCTTTAAGCCTTGTTGATAATGTTTTGTCAAAACCATTCCACTTACTTACTGATGTGAAAAGTGATTTGGAACATTTGGTTAATACTTATCATGAGAATGAAGAGTTAAAAGCTACTTTAAATGAAATTGATTCAGCGTCAAATGAAGTTTCAGATTTAAAAGAAGAAAATGCCCAACTTCGAGAAATGCTTGATATGAAGAATTCTATTAAAAGTGATGTGAAACTATCCGCTGATGTTATTGCTCGCACTCCTGCTTCATGGTCTAATGAGTTGACAGTTAATGTTGGATCAGAAAATAAAGTAGCTTCAACTATGCTTGTTGTTGGTAACGGTGGCTTGATTGGAAGTGTTGATCAAGTGAATGAACATTCTAGTCAAATTAGTTTATTAACGAATAAAAAAAATAACGAAAATATATCTGTTAGAATACAAAGTGGCTCAAAAACAATTTATGGTATTATTGTAGGATATGACGAAAAAAAGTCAGCATTTATTGTTAGTCAGCTGAATACTTCTGATGAGATTAAAGAGGGATCAAAAGTTGTTACAAGTGGCTTAGGATCTTATCCCGTTGCAAATATTTCTGTTGGGAAAGTATCTTCTGTAGCTTCAAGTAGTGACTATTTGACAAAAGAAGTATATATTAAACCAAGTGCTGATTTTTCTGACATTCGTGTGGTAACTTTGGTGGGGAATTGATATGCGACTTTTTAAACAATATGTGGGAATACCGTTGTTATTGCTTTTTTTAATGTTATTAGATGGCCAGATTTCAACCTTAATTGCTTCCTTTTTACCTATAAGTTTCCATTTAGTTTGCCATTTGGTGTTGATCTTTCTGCTATTTATTTCAGTAGAAGTGTCTGATGTAACAGCATTTACAATATTCTTAGTGATAGGTATTCTTTATGATGCTTACTATTTTCATGTAATTGGAATTGCCACATTATTACTTCCTCTATTGAGTGTATTAGTCAATAAATATAATACAATTATGATGGGCAATAAAATCACTAGATTCTTGTCCGTTTTAATACTGGTATTCTTGTTTGAATTTGTTTCTTTTTTATTGGCTAATCTAGTTTCTTTAACTAGTATGGAAATAAGTACTTTTATAGTGTATAGTTTAGCTCCGACAATGGTGCTTAATTCCCTGCTTTTACTAATTTTGCAACCAGTTTTGGAAAAAGTTTATTTATGATAAAAAAGAAGAAATAAAAATGTAATAAAGGCGTAACATATTCTACGTCTTTTTCTGTTATACTTATTATTGTCTTATTGGATAGGAGTAGAATTATTTATGAAGAAAAAAATTATCACTTCGATGTTATTAAGTGCTTTGGTTCTTACACAAGGCGCTAGTCTAGTGAATGTGCATGCCGATACAACAGATGACAAGATCGCTGCACAGAACAATAAAATTAATAGCTTAGATGCTCAACAACAAGCTGCACAAGCTCAAGTTGATCAAATTCAAAGTCAAGTATCAGCAATTAAATCACAACAAGAAAAGCTTCAGGCTGAAAACGAAAAGTTAACAGCAGAATCTGAAAAACTTTCAGCTGAAATCGATGAATTGTCAAAAAACATTGTAGCACGTAATGAGTCATTAGCAAACCAAGCTCGTAGCGCTCAAACAAGTGGAACTGTTACAAGCTATATTAATACGATTGTTAACTCAAGCTCTATCACTGAAGCAATTTCACGTGTGACAGCTATGAATGAAATCATCTCCGCAAACAATAAAATGTTGGAACAACAAAAAGCGGATAAAGAAGCAATTGCTGAGAAACAAATTGCTAATAACGAAGCAATCAACACAGTTATTGCTAACCAACAAACCTTGGCTGATGATGCTCAAGCGTTGTCAACTAAAGAAGCTGAATTGAAGGTTGCACAAATCAATCTTGCAGCTGAAAAAGCAAGTGCCGAAGGTGAGAAAAATTCTCTTTTAGAACAAAAAGCAGCAGCACAAAAAGCAGCTGAAGCAGCAGCAGCAGCTGAAGCAGCTTACCGTTCACAACAAGCTTCTCAACTTCAAGCAATTCAAGCATCTGGTAATACAAACCTCTCAGCACAAATACAAGCTGTTTCTGGAGGTACTCCTGCAGCAGCACCTGCACCAGCAGCGGCAGTGTCTAATGTATCTTATTCTTCAGACGCTTCTACTTACCCTGTTGGGCAGTGTACTTGGGGAGCTAAAACATTGGCACCTTGGGCTGGTAATTACTGGGGTAATGGAGGTCAATGGGCAGCAAGTGCAGCAGCAGCAGGCTTCCGTGTAGGTTCTCAACCACAAGTTGGAGCGATTGCATGTTGGACTGATGGTGGTTATGGACACGTGGCTGTTGTAACAGCTGTTCAGTCTACAACTAGCATTCAAGTATCAGAAGCTAACTATCTTGGTCAACAATCAATTGGTAACTACCGTGGTTGGTTTGATCCAACAACTGCACAAGGTACAGTTAGTTACATTTATCCAAATTAAAGATTTTAGAAGGTTGGAATTTCCAACCTTTTTATATTTAGCACAAGATTAAGTATTTGTAAGACTATTCAAATATTTTTTGTAAAACGCTTTATTCTAAATTGAAATATTCCTTAAAAAGGGTTAAAATGTAAATGGAATAAATTTTCGGAGGCAAACATGTCATTTTCTGATTTAAAGCTCTTTGCTCTTTCTTCTAACCAAGAGTTGGCCAAGCGGGTAGCCAAAGGGATAGGAATGGAGCTTGGAAAGTCGACGGTACGTCAGTTTTCGGATGGGGAGATTCAAGTAAATATTGAAGAATCAATTCGAGGCAAGCATGTTTTTATTTTGCAGTCTACGAGTTCACCTGTTAACGATAATTTGATGGAGATTTTGATTATGGTGGATGCACTTAAGCGAGCAAGTGCAGAATCTATCAATGTGGTTATGCCTTACTATGGTTATGCTAGACAAGACCGTAAGGCCCGTGCTCGTGAACCAATTACTTCAAAATTAGTAGCAAATATGCTAGAAATTGCTGGTGTTGATCGTTTGCTGACAATTGATTTACATGCTTCACAGATTCAAGGTTTCTTTGACATTCCAGTTGATCATTTAATGGGGGCGCCTCTCATTGCTAATTACTTTGAACGTCGTGGAATGATTGGAAGTGATTATGTTGTAGTGAGTCCTGACCATGGTGGTGTCTCACGTGCTAGAAAATTAGCGGAATTTCTAAAAACACCGATTGCTATTATTGATAAACGTCGTAGTGTAGATAAGATGAACACTAGTGAAGTCATGAATATTATTGGTAATGTTAAGGGCAAAACCTGTATTTTGATCGATGATATGATTGATACTGCAGGAACCATCTGTCACGCAGCAGATGCCTTAGCTGAAGCAGGTGCAGTTGATGTGTACGCTAGCTGTACTCACCCAGTCCTATCTGGTCCTGCAATGGAAAATATTCAGAAATCTGCTATCAAGAAATTAGTTGTTTTGGATACAATTTATCTTCCGCAAGAACGTTTAATAGATAAGATTGAGCAGATTTCTATTGCTGATCTTCTTTCAGAAGCAATTATTCGTATCCATGAAAAACGTCCTCTTTCTCCTTTGTTTGAAATTGGCAAAAATTAATATTATAAAAGTGTTACAATATTACACATTTCTGAAATGCTTCCCCCTGACCACAAGATAAGGGGGATTTTTTATTGAAACGAAGCCGTTTCTACCATATGATGAATTTCAAAATAATAAAAAAAACTATTGACAAAAATAGGGCAAATATATATAATATAGGTAGTAACTCCGAGTTACGAATAATTTTTTTAAAAAGAAAAAGGAGATAAAACGATGAAAAAAGTTTTATTGTCAAGCGTGGTAGCACTTACATTATTTGCAGCTGCAGCACCAGTTTTCTCTGCTGATGAAGCTACTGATGCAGCTCGTAACAACGACGGCGCATACTACCTTCAAACTCAATTCACAAATGCTGATAAAGTAAACGAATACTTGGCTCAACATGATGGTGAAATCCGTGCAGAAGCTGCTGCAGATCCAGCAGTAGTAGCTGCTAAAGCTGCTCTTGATGCAGTTGAAGGTGGAAGCCACAATTATGGTGAAGTTAAAGCAGCTTATGAAGCAGCATTCAACAACGCTTTCAACGCTGTACGTAACAAATATGTACAACAATTCCAAGCTACATACAACAACGCTACAGAACAAGAAGGCAAAACATACATCCAAGGTGAAACTCCTGAACAAGCTAACGCTCGTTACTTGAAACGTGTTGGTGCAGCTAACAACCAAAACCCAGCTGCAGAAGACAAAGGAGCTACTACTCCTGCTTCTAAAGAAGAAGCTAAAAAATCAGAAGCTGCTGCTAAAAACGCAGGTAAAGCTGCTGGTAAAGCACTTCCAAAAACTTCAGCAGTTAAATAATTCTTTATTGATACTGATGTAAACAATATCACTGGGCCATTGGTTCAGTGATATTTTCTTAGAAAAAAATGGGGAATACTTAAATATTATGAGTCAAAATGCTAAAAGACAAACTAAGAAGGCTCCAAATAAGAATTTAAAACTATTTGGTGCTTTATTAGGTATCATTGTTGTTGCTGTTGCAACTGCAATGCTGATTTTTAATCCATTTAAGTCAGCGCCTAAGTCGAATACGACTGCTTCTACTAGTCAAGTAACAAAAAGCTCTACAAAGAATACTTATCAACCAAGCAAGGAAGAAAAAGAGTATTTAGCCAAGCGCTTTGCAGATTTAAAGGCTATTAATAGTGAAGCTATTGCTTATGTTTATGCTCCAGGTACAAAATTAGATGAACCTGTTGTACAGACGAAAGACAATTCTACTTATCTTGATAAAACCTTTGAAGGCGGGAATGAGCCTTACATGGGGACAGTCTTTATGGACACAGATAATAAGAAAGACTTTAGTGATCGCTTGACTTGGCTCTTTGGTCATGCTCGTGGAAGTAAAGTAGCGGACAATCGTATGTTTAACGATGTCAACTTCTATGACAATCAGGAATTTTTCGATCAGCACAAGTATGTTGTTGTTGAAACACCTGAGCGTAAGTTCTACTATGAAGCAATGGGCTTGGTTATTGTACCAGAGGAGACGGCTTTCTATCGGACTAGCTTTGATGGAGATAAGGACTTTACAGATCAGCTGAGCAGTATCTATGAAGCATCTAGAACTAAAAACAAGGACATTAAGGTAAAAGCAAGCGACAAATATCTTGTGCTATCAACCTGTCGTGAAGAGGATGAGACAATTCGTTCTAACCTCTACTTACGTCAGATTCCAGATTCTGAAATGAGTGATTTCCTTGCGAAACATGGGTCAGAATTGACATATACTCCTACTAGATAGGCTATTAAAGAGGCGGAATTTATTTTCGCCTTTTTTATATTTTTTAAACATGTTATAATGGGATCAGAGGTGGACACTATGATTAAAAATTTGGTTTTTGATTTAGGAAATGTTTTGATTGAGTGGAATCCAGATAAGATATTCAGGCATTTTGAAACGGATGAAATGCGACGACAATCCCTGAGAGAAGCGATTTTTGATTCACACCTATGGCACCAAACGGATTGGGGGTCCTTGTCTTTGGCGGAAGCTTGCAAATTAGCTCAACAGAATATAGATCCATCTTTTGAAGCTGTAGTTGAAACAATATTTTTTCACTGGTATGAGGCTGTGGATGTCTACCAAAATTTGCAAGAAAAAATAGAGCAATGGTCAAAGTTAGGCTATCATATTTACATTTTATCAACAACCTGTGAGATATTTTATAGGATTGAACAGGCAGGATTATTGCCAATTTTTCCTCTTTTGTCAGGTTATATTCTCTCTTCAGAAGTTAAAGTAGTAAAACCTTACAAAAAAATATACCAGGAACTACTTGAGAAATATAATCTTAAACCAGAAGAGTCGGTCTTTATGGATGATATTCAGGTCAATTTGGATACGGCAAGGGAAATGGGCTTTGAGACAATACTGGCCAAGAGTGAATTGGAAAATATTGAGGCGCTGGATTGTTTATTACTTTCTAAGGGGATGTTTGGTTCAGTGGGATTAAGCACAAATCTTGACATAGAGTCCTGATTGCGCTATCATAATATACATATATGGGAGTCTGTGTACAGTCTGAGAGGAAGTGTAAACTTCGACCGCACCTGATCTGGGTAATGCCAGCGTAGGGAAAAGTATTTGTAAAAACCTTGTGGTTTTACTAAAAGTGGCGAGCGATTCGCCTATCTTTAGGATACTGATGCATGCTACACCTTTTCCATATTGGAGAAGGTGTTTTTGTATGAAGTGCAAGGTTTTTATAAAGAGAGCTTGCGATCTCTTTCATTAGGGAGAGAACGGTCTGGTTAGTAAATGGAATCGTATCTGTATGCATCATTCTCAGATAGAGTTTGAATGTAGGGAGGTGAAGAGATGAAAGCGAGCATTGCTTTGCAAATTCTGCCCTTGTCAACTGATAAAGGACGGTTGGCAGTCATTGAAGATGTGATTGAGTATCTGCAGAAACAACCCGTGAGGCAGTTGGTAACTCCTTTTGAAACAGTTTTAGAAGGAGAATGGGAAGATTTGTTTCCTATATTGGGAAAGGCAATAGAATTGGCTGGCAGTCAAGCAGATAATGTATTTGCAAATGTGAAGATAAATTATGGAGAGATTTTGTCTATTGATGAGAAACTTGAAAAATATTCTGCGCCAGCAGATTAGTCTTTTAGGGATGGTGGTTTTACTTGCCGTTTGGCAGGTCATGGGCTGGCTCAAGCTCTTGCCTAAGTTTATTCTGCCAACACCTCTGGAAATATGTCAGGCTTTTGTTAGGGATGCAGAATTGTTGGCTATACACAGTTGGGCGACCTTAAAAGTAGCCTTGTTGGGTTTGCTGCTAGGAGTTATTATAGCTTGCTTGCTGGCAGTGCTCATGGATAGTCTGAGCTGGCTCAATGATTTGATTTATCCCATGATGGTTGTGGTGCAGACGATTCCGACCATTGCTTTGGCACCAATTCTGGTTCTCTGGCTGGGTTATGGGATTTTGCCCAAGATTGTGCTTATTATTTTGACGACGACTTTTCCGATTATTGTCAGTATTCTGGATGGTTTTCGGCATTGCGATAGAGATACCTTGACTCTCTTTGAACTCATGCAGGCCAATCGATGGCAGATTCTCTGGCATTTTAAGATTCCAGCTAGTTTACCTTATTTCTATGCGGGTCTGAGGGTCAGTGTTTCCTATGCTTTTATCACGACTGTGGTCTCCGAATGGCTGGGCGGCTTTGAAGGGCTGGGTGTCTATATGATCCAGTCTAAGAAGCTTTTCCAGTATGACACCATGTTTGCCATTATCGTTTTAGTATCAGTTATCAGTCTTCTGGGTATGAAGCTGGTAGCTATTAGTGAAAAATTTGTCATCAAGTGGAAATAGGAGCTTAGCTCTGCTATTTTCCAAAAAAGAAAAGAGGATTATGATGAAAAAAAGTTGTAAATTGTTCCTTGCAGGTTTGGCTGCAGTATCGCTCTTTGGTCTAGTGGCTTGCGGTCAGTCGAAATCTACGTCTGAGAGCAAGGACAAAAAGATTGATTTTATTCTGGATTGGTCACCCAATACCAATCATACAGGACTTTATGTGGCTAAGGAAAAGGGCTATTTCAAGGAAGCAGGTGTGGATGTTGATATTAAGTTGCCACCAGAAGATAGCACTTCTGACCTGATTATTAATGGCAAAGCTCCTTTTGGAATTTACTTCCAGGATTCTATGGCTAAAAAACTGGATAAGGGCGCAGAAATCACAGCTGTTGCGGCTATTGTAGAACACAATACTTCAGGTATCATTTCTAAGAAATCTGCAGGGATTAATGGCCCCAAGGATCTGGCTGGAAAGAAATACGGTACTTGGAATGATCCTGTGGAGTTGGGCATGCTGAAGACATTGGTAGAAAGCCAAGGTGGCAAGTTTGATGATGTAGAGAAGGTTCCGAATAATGATTCTAACTCTATCACACCAATTGAAAATGGCTTGTTTGACGCAGCATGGATTTATCATGGCTGGGATGGTATCATGGCAGAGACTCAGGGAATGGACACTAATTTCTTTTATATGAAGGACTATGTCAAGGAGTTTGACTATTATTCTCCTGTCATCATTGCTAATAATGACTATCTGAAGAAGAATCCGAACGAGGCAAAAAAAGTCTTGCAAGCTATTAAAAAAGGCTACCAATATGCTATGGAGCACCCTGAAGAAGCAGCAGATATTTTAATCAAAAATGCACCAGAATTGAAAAACAAACGTGACTTTGTTTTGGCTTCTCAAAAATATTTGTCTGAGCAATATGCGTCAGATAAGAGCAAGTGGGGTCAGTTTGAGGCTAGCCGTTGGAATGCCTTTTACAAATGGGCCAAGGATAAGGGTCTTGTAAAAAATGACTTGAGCGACAAGGGATTTAGCAACGATTATATAAAATAATGACAGTAATTAAACTTGAAAATGTAAGCTATGCTTATGATGAACAGCAAATTTTAAAAGATATCAACCTAGAGGTGGAAGCTGGGCAAGTAGTGGCAATATTGGGTCCTAGTGGCGTTGGGAAATCGACTCTTTTTAACCTCATTGCTGGGATTTTGGAGGTCCAGTCGGGCAGTATTGTCCTAGATGGGCAGGAAAATCCTAAGGGCCAGGTGAGTTATATGCTACAGAAGGACTTGTTGCTGGAGCATAAGACGGTGCTGGGTAATGTCATCTTGCCCCTCTTAATCCGAAAAGTATCCAAAAAGGAAGCGACGGAGCAGGCAACTCAGATTTTGAAGGAGTTCGGGCTCTTTGATGTGGCAGACAAGTATCCACATGAGCTGAGTGGGGGGATGCGGCAGCGCGTGGCTCTGCTGCGGACCTATATGTTCGGCCACAAGCTATTTCTTCTAGACGAAGCATTTAGTGCTTTGGATGAGCTAACTAAGATGGAGCTGCATGCTTGGTATCTGGACATTCATCGTAGGCTGGGTCTGACGACTCTTCTCATCACCCATAGCATTGAGGAGGCTCTGGCTTTGAGTGATAGGATTTATATTCTGAAAAATCGGCCGGGGCAAATCGTCGCGAATCTCCAGATGACTTGGTCCGACAGCGAGGATAAAGAACTGCAGAAGCTCCGTTATAAGCGGGAGATTTTAAAGCTCTTGGGAATGTGAAGTAAGTAACAGGATTCTTCGTGAACAGTTTTCAAGTAACAAAAAATCAAGCTTTTTGGCTTGATTTTTTGTTTGGGGCCCTTTACTTTTGACTTTATTCATGGTACAATAGCCTTTGTGTGAAATAGCAGCAGGAAAGCATGGAGCTCGTCAACAGAACATCAGCTATAAAAGTAGCCTTAGCTGTTTGGGCGAAAATGTTCTGCACGAATCAGAGCTTTCTAAGTGACTATTTCCTCAAAAATATTTTATAGGAGGACATTTATATGTCACGTTATACAGGACCATCTTGGAAACAAGCTCGTCGTTTGGGTCTTTCTCTTACTGGTACAGGTAAAGAATTGGCTCGCCGTAACTATGTACCTGGTCAACATGGACCAAACAACCGTAGCAAATTGTCAGAATACGGTTTGCAATTGGCTGAAAAACAAAAACTTCGTTTCACTTACGGTGTAGGTGAAAAACAATTCCGTAACTTGTTCGTTCAAGCTACTAAGATCAAAGAAGGTATCCTTGGTTTCAACTTCATGCTTCTTTTGGAACGTCGTTTGGATAACGTTGTTTACCGTCTTGGTCTTGCGACTACTCGTCGTCAAGCTCGTCAATTCGTAAACCACGGTCACATCCTTGTTGACGGCAAACGTGTTGATATCCCATCATACCGCGTAACTCCAGGTCAAGTGATCTCAGTTCGTGAAAAATCATTGAAAGTGCCTGCAATCCTTGAAGCTGTTGAAGCAACTCTTGGACGTCCAGCATTCGTATCTTTCGATGCTGAAAAATTAGAAGGTTCATTGACTCGCCTTCCAGAACGCGACGAAATTAACCCAGAAATCAACGAAGCACTTGTCGTTGAATTCTACAACAAAATGCTTTAATTTTAAGATATATCTTACGAAAAGCCTACTACAGTGGGCTTTTTGTTTTGTCTTAAAACGTTGATTTTTGGGTTTGTTCAGTTATTTGTTCAGTTATAAGCTACCTAAAGCTGTTTCATAAACCGATACGGCTTTTTTTGCGTTCTCTTTTGAGAGGTATGTATCCATAGTCATGGGGAAGGTGAAGTCACCTAGAAATGGATGTTTAAGAAGCATTTCCATTAGCTGATAAATGTGTTAGGAGTCGAGTCATGCCGGAGTAATTTTTAAGAATCTAGTGAGAAAGCCAGCTGTCATCTGACAAAAAGCTCATGACATTTTAAAAAAGAGCAATTAAAAATGAGGAACATCTGAGAAAAAAAGTTTGGCAAGTCGCCAATAGACTATCATTCAGGTAGGTTTTTTTATTATCATAAATTCATCAAGTATAAATGCATATGGAGAAAAGGTTTTTATGAAATTTAGGAAACGGCATTACAGAGCGCAAGTTGATACTAGGGATTGCGGTGTGGCAGCTCTGGCTATGGTTTTTGGTTATTATGGATCGTATTTTTCCTTGGCTACACTACGGGAAAAGGCAAAAACGACTAATGACGGCACAACTGCTTTAGGTTTGGTGAAAGTTGCTGAGGGCTTAAATTTTGAGACAAGGGCTTTTAAAGCTGATATGGGAATCTTTGATCTGGAAGATGTATCTTATCCCTTCATCGTTCATGTACTTAAGGAAGGGAAGCTCCTGCATTATTATGTTGTGACGGGACAAGATAAACATACGATTCATATTGCAGACCCAGACCCTCAAGTTAAGATGACAAAGATTTCGCGAGAGCGTTTCGAACAGGAGTGGACAGGAATTACCATTTTCCTAGCTCCTAGTCCGGCCTATAAGCCTAGTCAGGAAAAGAAAAATGGGCTTTTAGACTTCATTCCCTTATTGATCAAGCAAAAGGGGTTGATTGCTAATATTGTGCTTGCAACTTTGCTGGTAACGGTAATCAATATTGTTGGATCCTACTACCTTCAGTCGATTATTGATACTTATGTGCCTGATCATATGAAAACGACGCTGGGTATGATTTCTATCGGCTTGATTATTGTCTACATTTTGCAGCAATTCTTGTCTTATGCCCAAGAATATTTACTCTTGGTTTTAGGGCAGCGTCTATCAATTGATGTGATCTTATCCTATATCAAGCACGTTTTTCAGCTACCTATGTCATTTTTTGCGACAAGGCGGACAGGAGAAATCGTCTCTCGTTTTACGGACGCCAATCGGATTATTGATGCCTTGGCCAGTACAATCTTGTCTATTTTCTTGGATGTATCGATTGTGTCGATCATTGCAATTGTTCTTTTTTCACAAAATAGCAGTCTTTTCTTTTTGACCTTGCTAGGAATCCCAGTTTACGCTCTCATTATTTTTCTCTTTATGAAACCTTTTGAAAAGATGAATCATGAGACGATGGAAGCAAACAGTCTGTTGTCGTCTTCCATCATTGAAGATATCAATGGGATTGAAACGATCAAGTCTTTGACCAGCGAAAAACAACGTTATCAGAAGATTGACAAGGAATTTGTGACTTATCTGAAAAAGTCTTTTGCTTACGGGCGTTCTGAGAGCCTACAAAAAGTCTTGAAAGCAGCAGCTCGTTTGATTTTAAACGTCTTGATTTTATGGCTAGGAGCTACACTTGTCATGGATCAAAAAATCAGCCTTGGTCAGCTCATTACTTATAACACACTTCTAGTCTACTTTACTAATCCTTTAGAAAATATTATCAATCTGCAAACGAAGTTACAGTCTGCACGAGTGGCCAATGAGCGTCTCAATGAGGTCTATTTAGTCCAGTCTGAATTTGAAGAAGAGAAGCTTATTAAAGACTTGAGCCACTTTCAGGCTGACATCGATTTTCGTGGAGTCAGTTATAAGTATGGCTATGGGGCCAATGTATTGTCAGAAATTGACTTGCATATTCCTGCTGGAAGTAAGACCAGCTTTGTTGGTGTATCCGGTTCAGGAAAAACAACCTTAGCCAAGATGATGGTGCATTTCTACGCACCAAATCAAGGAGATATTTGTCTGGGAGGAGTTAATCTCAATCAGCTGGATAAACAGGCACTGCGCCAATATATCAACTATCTTCCCCAGCAACCGTATGTTTTTAATGGAACTATTTTGGAAAATTTACTCTTAGGTGCGCGTGAAGGAACGACTCAAGATGATATTCTGCGCGCGGTAGAGTTGGCGGAAATTAGGTCGGATATTGAGCGGATGCCCCTCAATTATCAGACAGAGATGACAGCAGATGGAGCAGGGATTTCGGGCGGTCAACGTCAGCGTATTGCTCTAGCGAGGGCTCTCTTGACAGATGCGCCAGTGCTCATCTTAGATGAAGCAACAAGCAGTCTGGATATTCTAACGGAGAAGCGGATCATTGATAATTTGATGGCGCTTGATAAGACGATTATTTTTATTGCGCATCGTTTGACTATTGCGGAACGTTCGGAGCAGGTGGTCGTTTTGGATCAAGGTAGGATTGTCGAGAGTGGAAGTCATAAGGAGCTGATCGAAAGAGAAGGCTTTTACCACCATTTGGTCAATAGTTAGGGAGAAAATATGAATGAACAATTTTTAGAAAGTGCAGAGTTTTATCAGAAACGTTATCATAATTTTGCTAGTTGTTTAATTGTGCCAAGTCTTATTTTACTAGTATTTCTAGTTGGTTTTTCCATGCTGGCTAAAAAGGAAATTACGATTTCTAGTCGTGCTTCTGTAGAAGCTAGCCGAGTGCTAGCTCAGATTCAGTCGACTAGTAACCAGCTTATCATTGCGAATCATTTGGCAGAAAACAAGGAGGTCAAAAAAGGAGACCTGTTAATTCAGTATGCAGTAGAAGGAGAGGGAGCTCAGGAACAGAAGTTTTCCAGCCAGCTTGACTTACTCAAAGATCAAAAGGGCAAACTAGAAACTTTGCGTTCCAGTTTAGAAAGTGGGCGTAATCAATTCACTGAGCCAGATAGTTATGGCTATGAACAGAGCTTTAAAGACTACCAGAATCAAGTAGAGAGTATGACTAGTTCTGTGAATCAGCAAAATGCTACGATTGCTTCCCAAAATGCAGCGGCCAGTCAGTCTCAGGCGGAACTGGGCGGTGTTATCAGTGATGTGGATAGCAAACTAAATGACTATCGAAACTTGAAAAATGCCATTCAAAGTGGGGTGGGTATAGATGCATCGCACCCTCTTTACTCCTTGTATCAGTCCTATCGTGATCAGTTGAGTTTGGCAGAGGATAAGGCAACAGCTCAAAGTCAGATTGTAGCTCAGTTAGATGGGCAAATCTCTCAATTAGAAGCAACAGCTGCGACTTATCGTGTCCAATATGCTGGTGCAGGCGCCCAACAAGCCTATGCTAGCAATTTATCCAGTCAGTTGGCTTCACTGAAAGCCCAGTATCTGGTCAAGGTAGGACAAGAATTGACCGCTTTGACTCAGCAAATCTTGGAAGCTGAGAG
Source organism: Streptococcus sp. HMSC062B01 (assembly GCF_001811085.1). Lineage (NCBI taxonomy): Bacteria > Bacillati > Bacillota > Bacilli > Lactobacillales > Streptococcaceae > Streptococcus > Streptococcus sp. HMSC062B01. The sequence continues at coordinate 15,606 of NZ_KZ672767.1, read as the reverse complement.
CAATCTTAAACTTCAAGAAACAGTCTCTAAGCGAGGTCAGATTTTGGCTGAAATGGATGGCTTGCTTCACTTAAATCCAGAAGTACAAGGATCTACTCTGGTGGCAGAAGGAACAGCTTTGGCTCAGATTTACCCCAAAATCACTAGTGAAAGAAAAATCAAAATTGTCACATATGTTTCTTCCAAGGATGTATCTACTATTAAAAATGGAGACAAGGTGCGCTTTATCACTGCTGATGACGCTAACAAACAAATGATTTTGACATCCCAAATTTCCAGTATTGATGCCAATGCTACTCAAACCAAACAAGGAAATTTCTTTAAAGTAGAATGCGAAATGGCTGTTAGCAAAGATCAAGCTAAGAAGCTCCGCTATGGCTTGGAAGGTAAATTTGTCATGGTAACTGGGGAAAAGACTTATTTCAGCTATTATATGGAGAAGTTTTTTAATCTTGGTTGAAGAACGCAGTTTAGTTTGTAATAAAAGAAGGGCGAAAAGCCCTTTTTTTGTGACCAATTGCAATATAAAAAAGCCCTCCGAAATAAGGGAGGTGCTAAATAATAGGGTTAATTTGGGTAGATATAGGAAACCGTGCCCTGAGCGATGGTTGGGTCAAACCAGCCACGGAAATTAGCAATATAGCGCTGTCCAGCGTAGTTGGATTCCTGAATTTGGATACGCTTATGTGAATCAACATGCGTGACGACGCCGACATGTCCGTATCCACCGTCAGTCCAGCAGGCAATGGCTCCGACCTGAGGTGTGGATCCTACACGGAATCCTGCTCGGCGGGCACTGGCTGCCCAGTCTCCGCCATTTCCCCACCAGTTTCCTGCCCAAGGGGCGAGAGCCTTGGCGCCCCATGTACATTCGCCAATAGGGTAGGTGTTACTTGGATCACTTGTATGGTTAAGAGGTTTTCTCACAGCTACTGTTGGGCGTGTCACTTGAAAATTAGAGGCCATGACCCCAGTTACTTTCCCACCAGATTGTCGATAGACATGGACATGATATAGACCATCACCGATATGATTATTGGCGTTGAAATCTAACGAATAGCGCCCATTACCAAGAGAATTAGCCGTATACCAGCGGAGGTCGTCTTGGCCATTAATATCTGACCAGATGGGGAAGAGGATATGGCCGTCACCGAAACTATTTTGTAAGATAACTTGATAGGTCGATTGACCTTTATGGACCACTTGCAGACTCGGAGTTAGTGGTTGGGGTGCCGGCTGAGGCAGATTGACATTTTCAGCAACATAGCCAACTCGGCTACCGTCTTCATAGGTAATGTAGACGTGATTGATATAGTTGCCGTAAATCTGCTGGTGATTTCGGATATCGAATTGAACGGAGAAGCTTCCGTTGCCTGTTTTTGAAGCCTCATACCATTTAAGATTGCTTTGATTAGCGGTGCTCCAAATAGGTACCTGTATACTTTTTATTCTCTTAGAATAAGGACTTTCTTGGACCCTTACGGTATAGGTTCCATTTTCCTTATTAATATTGGTAATACTGATGAGTGGTTTGCTGTCTCTGACAGGCTCTGCGGGCACTCTAGCAGCTGAAGCTTGCAGAGGTTTGTTGTTGTTTGGCTTTGCCTGAGGGGGCGTCGCCTTTGGGTCAGCTACCTTTTGAGGAGGAAGAGATTTGTTTCGATCTTCGACTTTTTGATAGGAGTTCCGAGGATTTTCAACTCTATTGGTCGCGGGGGCCGGAGCTGGAGAAGGAGCTGGGTTAGTTGGCTTTGGCTCAGCAGGAGCTTGCGGTGTAGCATTGTTAGACGAGGTGCTATTTTGCTGTTCAGGGACATTTTTTTCGGCTGATTGAACCGGCTTGTTTAGAAAGACCGATTTACTACTTAAGTGGTATTTAACACCATTCACATTGAGATAAGTCTCGATGTGAAATTTGCCCTGGCCCTTGTGCTGAGACAAGTCAATCCTGGTCGCGCTTTGATCAGCTGAATACCAGACAATATCGTCTTGGCCTCCCTCCTCAGACCAGACGGCATGTTGGATGGGATAAGTTTCTTGCGCAGCGGTCGGTTGGTACTGAACAATCGCTGTTTGTCCTTCAAGCTGAACGGAAACTTCGCTGATCATAGCCGTCAGTTGGGATGGGCTAAACTGTTCATTCGCTGCAGCTAAGGGAGCGGATAGTGAGGTCAACAAGGTTGCTGAAAGCAGTAAGAAATTTTTGTATTTTTTCATACATCTCCTTTACAATATTTTTTTTGGAAAACTCCACTTATATTATTCGGGAAATTTATTGGAAAAATCAAAGTTTAGAGATTCTCAAGCTTCTTCTAGTATATTTCTTTCGTTTCAAATAGCATAAAGCGAACGATTGTGGTATAATTTAGATGAATAATTCGTAAAAATGGCAATGATTTTTACGTGGTGTGTTAGCTTGGTGCGTAAGCGCCTATGATATGAACATAGAGGTATCTTAGCTATGAAGCTTTTAGTTGTGGGTTCGGGCGGTCGTGAGCATGCGATTGCTAAGAAGTTATTGGAGTCTCGGGGTGTGGAGCAGGTGTTTGTCGCACCTGGAAATGATGGTATGACCTTGGATGGGTTGGATTTAGTAAACATTGGAATTTCCGAACATTCCAGACTAATCGAATTTGCCAAGGAAAATGATATTGCTTGGTCCTTTATCGGTCCGGATGATGCTCTGGCAGCTGGAATTGTAGATGATTTTAACCAAGCTGGGCTCAAGGCTTTCGGCCCATCTCGTTTAGCAGCGGAGCTGGAGTGGTCCAAGGATTTTGCCAAGGAAATCATGGTTAAATACGGAGTTCCGACAGCAGCCTATGGCACATTTTCCGACTTTGAGGAAGCCAAGGCCTATATCGAAAAGAAGGGAGCGCCTATCGTGGTCAAGGCGGACGGATTAGCCCTGGGCAAGGGCGTGGTCGTAGCGGAGACAGTAGAGCAGGCAGTCGAAGCAGCTCACGATATGCTCTTGGATAATAAGTTCGGTGACAGTGGTGCGCGTGTGGTTATCGAAGAGTTTCTAGACGGTGAGGAGTTCTCCCTCTTTGCCTTTGTCAATGACGACAAGTTTTACATCATGCCGACGGCTCAGGATCACAAGAGAGCCTACGATGGGGACAAGGGTCCTAATACAGGCGGCATGGGAGCTTATGCGCCAGTGCCTCACTTGCCACAAAGCGTGGTGGATCAGTCAGTTGAGACGATTATCAAGTCGGTTCTCAAAGGCATGATAGCTGAGGGCCGACCTTATCTGGGCGTGCTCTACGCTGGGCTGATTTTGACAGCCGATGGCCCTAAGGTCATCGAGTTCAACTCGCGCTTCGGTGATCCAGAGACCCAGATTATCCTGCCGCGCCTGACGTCTGACTTTGCGCAGAACATCACGGACATTTTGGACAAGAAAGAGCCCGCTATCACTTGGCTGGATGAGGGCGTGACACTTGGCGTAGTTGTCGCCTCAGAAGGCTACCCACTGGACTATGAGAAGGGCTTGCCTCTGCCAGAGAAGACAGACGGCGACATCATCACCTACTATGCTGGGGCTAAATTTGCGGAAAATAGCAGAGCACTGCTGTCGAATGGCGGTCGAGTGTACATGCTGGTCACCACAGCAGATACCGTCTCAGCTGCGCAGGAAAGAATCTACGACCAACTAAAAAAACAAGACACAACAGGACTTTTTTATAGGCATGATATTGGTGGTAAGGCTTTGTAAATCAAATCTATGAAACTTTTAGCCGTGAGACTTAAAAATAGACTTCAGGTGTTTGAAAAATGAAAAATAGGTTGCTATTTTTAGAAGGTTCAAGCTTGACCTCACGAGAAACTTTGACAGTTTTGTTGAAAGAAGGCTATAAAATTGATGTGTTATCTCCTAGAAGATTTTCCATTGCATACTTCAGTCGTCTAACCCATAGAGTTCCGATAGTTGATGTGAATCGTTTTCCTGTAGATTATCTGAGACAGGTTAATCAGTTGCTTCATAAAACCAATTACAAGGCCATTTTGCCAACACATGAAGAAGGCTGGTTATTGGCGAATGGGAAACAATTTTTGCCTCAATCGCTACCAATCGCCCTTGCTGATAAAGAGCAGTTTAAAAAGTTGGCTGGAAAGATTGCTTTTGCTGAAACTGCGGATTTATTAGGACTTCCCACACCTAAGTGGGAGTACGTGAAAGATGCAGACTCTATACTATTAGACTATCCTTATTGGCTGAAAGCAGATTATGGTACTGCCGGTCGCTCGGTTTATAAGATTTCAAGTAAGAAAGATTTGGCTGAAGTGACGAGCAAATTAACAGCGAGTGATGAGGAATGGATGGTTCAGCAAGACATAGTTGGAGACTATGGTCAGGTTCAAGCAGTGTTTGATCATGGAGAATTACTCGCAGTGCATTCTAGCGTAAAAGTAGGTTCTGGCGCGGGTGGTTCGGCTGCGGCAAGATTAAGCATAGAATCTAAAAGAACGAGAGAGCATGTTGAAAAATTAGGACAATATATACAATGGCATGGTTGCCTAACCCTAGATTTTATACGTAGGGGAGACCAATTTTACTATATAGAGTGTAACCCTAGAATGGTAGAGCCTGCTAACGCCTATAAAGCAGGAGTTAATTTTCCAAAAATCATGATAGAACTAGCCAGTCATAGCTACGCTAAATCTGAGGTCATTCTTGGTCAAGCAGGCGTTGAGACGCATAGTCTGATGGCTTTGATTATTGGAACAGCTGAGAAGACGAAAAGTAGAAGAAAAATATTGCAGACAATAAAGTACTGGCTTTTAAGACGTGATAGTGAAGAAGTGTTGACACCTGTCTGGAAGGATTTGCCGAGCATTATACCTCTTGTGACAATTATACTTCGTTTATTGATAAAGCCTAAGAGCGTTGAAAATCTGGTTAATCAGACTGTTCAACATTATAGTGTTAAATCAGCTACTGTAAAAAATATTGAGCAAAAGAATTAGTTTATTCAGAGGAGAAAATATGAAACCAATTATTTCCATCATTATGGGCTCCAAATCCGACTGGGCAACCATGCAAAAAGCAGCTGAAGTCTTAGACCGCTTTGGTGTTGCTTACGAAAAGAAAGTCGTCTCTGCCCACCGCACACCGGACCTCATGTTCCAACATGCGGAAGAAGCTCGCAGTCGCGGTATCAAGGTCATTATCGCAGGTGCAGGTGGCGCAGCCCATTTGCCAGGAATGGTAGCGGCTAAAACGACTCTGCCTGTCATCGGTGTACCAGTCAAATCACGCGCTCTCAGCGGTCTGGACTCTCTTTATTCGATTGTGCAGATGCCGGGCGGTGTACCTGTGGCAACTATGGCTATTGGGGAAGCAGGAGCGACAAATGCGGCTCTCTTTGCCCTCCGCCTTCTTTCAGTAGAGGACCAGGCCATTGCGACAGCTTTGGCGGATTTTGCAGAAGAACAAGGAAAAATCGCTGAGGAGTCTAGCAATGAGCTCATCTAAAACAATCGGAATTATCGGTGGCGGTCAGCTGGGTCAGATGATGGCTATTTCTGCCATATACATGGGGCACAAGGTCATTGCGCTGGATCCTGCGGCTGACTGTCCAGCCTCTCGTGTGGCTGAGGTCATTGTGGCGCCTTATAATGACGTGGCTGTCCTGCGTCAGTTGGCTGAGCGTTGCGATGTCCTGACCTATGAGTTTGAAAATGTCGATGCTGACGGTTTGGATGCCGTTATCAAGGATGGTCAGCTCCCTCAAGGGACGGACCTGCTCCGCATTTCTCAAAATCGGATCTTTGAAAAGGATTTTCTCTCAAACAAGGCCCAAGTCACCGTGGCACCCTACAGAGTCGTGACTTCTAGCCAAGACTTGGCTGATATGGACCTGTCGAAAAATTATGTCCTCAAGACTGCAACAGGCGGCTATGATGGACATGGTCAGAAGGTCATTCGTTCAGAAGCAGACTTGGCAGAAGCCTATGCCCTAGCTGACTCAGCAGCCTGTGTCTTGGAAGAATTCGTCAACTTTGACCTTGAAATTTCTGTCATCGTGTCCGGAAATGGCAAGGACGTGACGGTTTTCCCGGTTCAGGAAAATATCCACCGCAACAACATTCTGTCTAAAACCATTGTCCCAGCTCGCATTTCAGAAAGTCTAGCTGACAAGGCCAAAGCAATGGCGGTGCGAATCGCAGAACAGCTGAACTTGTCTGGAACTCTTTGCGTGGAAATGTTTGCGACGGCTGATGATATCATTGTCAACGAAATTGCACCACGTCCACACAACTCTGGCCACTACTCAATCGAAGCCTGCGACTTCTCGCAGTTTGATACCCATATTCTGGGTGTTCTTGGAGCACCATTGCCGGCTATCAAATTGCATGCGCCTGCTGTTATGCTTAATGTCCTAGGCCAGCATGTCGAGGCCGCCGAAACATATGTCACAGAAAATCCAAGCGCCCACCTCCACCTGTATGGTAAAATAGAAGCGAAACACAACCGTAAAATGGGACATGTGACTTTGTTTAGTGATGTACCGGATAGTGTGGTTGAGTTTGGGGAGTAAGACAGGACCCCAGTTATAAGGTCCGTCGTCTTACCCCTGCAAAGTTGACTAGGCTTGTCGCAGACGAAATATCGGCAAGAGAAACCAGTCAACTACTGCTAGAAGAGATTGATTTTTGAAATGACAGAAGAAGTTGATGAATTGCTAGATGATGAAATAACGACCGTAACACTGACTTATACGGACGATTTGATTGTTCCAGAGATTGTGGATAGAGAGGGGATTCATATTTTAGAGAGAGCTGGCAATCAGCTAGTCTTAGAATATTCTTGTTCCGTGAAGGAAGTTAAGGATTATCTGAGTAGTTACGGCCTGCCTAGACATCCTGAGAGAATTTCATTTGAATTTTCTATACATGAAGACTCAGAAAATGATAATCTTTAAAGCTAAATGGAGACCAGTTTATGATTCAAATTATTGTCAACGCTTTTGTGGAGGAAATGTTGTAGATGAGACCAATTATCCCGAAAAGTCCAGAAGTTCCGAAAGAGTTCTCTGATAAAGAAATTTCCTTTTTAACTAAGAGTGTTTTCGGGGAAATAATCGAACCTCAGCCGTGTGATGTTTTGTTTGTTTTCAGTGGGACTCACCCAGGCCATTGGGAAAAAGCTATTGAAGCTTACCAAAAAGGCTATGTGAGACGAATCATTGTGACCGGCGGCCGAAGTTTAACAGGAACGCCTCATCCAGATTGGAATGGACACACAGAGGCAGAGGTTATTATTCAGCATCTGCTGGCTGCGGGCATTCCTGAAGAAGCGATTAAATCTGAAAACTCCTCTAGCAATACTTTAGAAAACGTACTGTTTGCCAAAGAAATTTTTGATTTTAACACTGTTGAGACAGTTATGTTCATTTGCAAAAGCCACGCGACTGGTAGGCAATGGCGGACCTTGGCTCAGCACTTACCAAAGCATCTTCGCTACATCCCATATACCTTCAATGCCTTTTACAAGGATGTTGAGATTGGTCGGGATAGCTGGATGAATACAGAAATTGGCAAGTCCAGAGTTTGGGGAGAATATCTGCGGCTTCTCCATTATGGAGAAAAGGGAGATATTTTAAAGTTAGATGTTGAATTGTGATATAGGAGGTTTCTATGATTCAAATCATCGTTAATGCTTTTGTGGAAGAAGGCAAAGAAACTGCTGTTGTGGAAGTGCTCTTTGCCAGCAGCGACCAGGAAACAGTAAATGCCAAATATCAAGAACTGACAGTTCAGTATCCAAACAATTATCTAGCTATCTATGATTTGCCATTGGATACAGATCTAAGTAGCTTGCCGCACTATCCGTCGGTGGCGATAAGCAAGGAGGAGTTTGATTAGCCTATGAAAACTATCGGTCTGATTGGTGGCATGAGTTGGGAAAGCACCACATCTTACTACCAAATTATTAATGAAACCATCAAAAAAGAGCTGGGTGGCCTGCATTCTGCTAAGATTCTACTTTATAGTGTTGATTTTGCAGAGATTGAGCATTATCAGGCAGTCGGAGACTGGGAGAAAAGCGGTCAACTTTTGGCAGATGTTGCTCAGCGCTTGGAGCAAGCAGGTGCGGATTTCATTGTTATTTGCACCAACACCATGCACAAGGTTGCTCCGCAGATACAGGAGCAGATTATGATTCCAATCTTACATATTGCACAAGCAACTGCGCAGGCTTTGTTGACTGACGGCATTCAAAAGGTCGGTCTCCTAGGGACCAAGTACACAATGACTCAAGATTTTTACAAGCAGAAATTAATAGATTCTGGGTTAGAAGTGCTGATTCCAGACCAAGCTGGTATTACAGAGGTAAATCGAATCATTTATGACGAGCTCTGTCTAGGTGATATCAAAGAAAGCTCAAAGCAGACTTATCTTGCCGTTATAGATGATTTGAAAAAAGCAGGCGCTGAAGCTGTTATCTTGGGTTGTACCGAGATTGGTCTCCTCGTCAAGCAATCCGACACTGACTTGCCTCTCTACGACACAACAGTGATTCATGCAGAGAAAGCAGCGGAGTGGTCAGTAAATAAATGATTATAGAAGACAAGCACAACCGTAAGGTAGGGCATGTGACTTTGTTTAGTGGTGTGCCGGATGAGGTTGAGGAGTTTGGGGAGTAAGACAGGACCCCAATTATAAGGTCCGTCGTCTTACCTCTGCAAAGTTGACTAAGCTTGTCGTAGCTGATAAAGTCGGCAAGAGAAGACAGTCAACTACTGCTAGAAGGGATTGATTTTTAAAATGATAGAAGAATTTGAAGATGATATTACTACTCTAACATTTACTTATGCGGATGATGTAGTCATTCCAGAAATTCCGGATGCAGAAGGCATTCATATTGTAGAGATAACAAATAATCAGCTAGTTATAGAGCATACGCGCGATGATGATGAGGTCTATGATTATATAAAGAGTTTTGGATTAACAAGTCGCCCTATAAAACTTTCGATTGAATTTTGTGTTTATGAAGATTCTGAGGAAGAAGAAAATTTTTAGAATTTAATGGAGAAAATCTATGATTCAAATCATCGTTAATGCTTTTGTTGAAAAGGATAAGACGGGAGCTGTCGTAGAAGTCTTGTTTGCTAGTAGCAATAACGAAAAAGTGAAAGCCAAATATGAAGAGCTAGTTGCTCAATACCCCGAAAACTATTTAGCAATTTATGATTTACCGTTGGATACAGATCTAAGTAGCTTGCCGCACTATCCGTCGGTGGTGATAAGCAAGGAGGAGTTTAGGAAAAGGGTTGATTTTTAGATACATGAATCAATAGAGAGAAGATTTAATGGAAATAAAAGAAAAATTGTTAGATTTAGTAAATTCAAATTATAGAGTTCCACAAGTATTCTATGGGCTTGAAAATCTGATAATAACGATGCTTGAAGATTATGCAAAACAGCAAGGTAAAAAATTTTTAGTTAGCAATCAAGATCGGAGAATACTCTATGATGGAATGTTTGAAGATGGAATTGATGATATAGATAAGAAAATAGCTGTGGAAATTAAAATGTTTCGGCGTCCTTCAATACTATTGAATAGATTGTATGATACCGTAGGAAGGTATTCTATGCGAGGATCAGATTTTGACACCTTGCTATTAATAATTGTTAATGATATTCCAGCTTCCATTCTTAGCCGAATTGAAAAAGAAAAAGAAAACATTAAATTTGATTTGCAAATTTGGGATATAAATAAACTTGAAGATATTTTTAAACAGAATGAAGATTTGTTCAATGATTTATATTCAAATTTAGATAAGAATCTCTTAAAAAACACAGTAAATCAAGCTCTAAAAACTAGTAGTGATGATGTATTAAGGAAAAAAGAAGAGCATTTAAAAAAGCTGAAAATAGAGTATGATAAAGATAATATTGTCCTCTTTTTAGGAGCGGGAGCTTCCTATGATGCTAAAATTGCTACATGGGATACGCTTATTACTGATTTACTTATAGAATTAATTGATAAAGAGTTGGCTGAGAATGATATTCAGATGGAGAATCAATATAAGAAGATAATTGCTACCGAGCTTTCGAAACAAAATGGAGCTTCTCCCTTGTTACAAACAAGATTTATAAGAACTGGTATGCCAGAAAATTTTGGAGAGCTAGTCCGAAAAATTTTATATAAAAATTCTCTAAACTCTTCTGATCTACTAAACCAAATAGGGCAATTATGCATTCCTAATAGAGGTAAAGTAGGAGTTCAGGCTATAGTTAACCATAATTTTGATGATTTAATTGAAAAATCTTTAGATAGGTTAGATATTAGATATAGGTCTATTTATGATGAAGGAATGATTCCAAATTCATCTGAATTAGGAATTTATCATGTACATGGTTTTTTACCACAAGAGACTGGTGACTATGATAATCTAGAAAATACTTTATTAGTTTTTTCTGAAGAAGGTTACCATAAATTGGTTTTAGAATCATATAATTGGGCTAATATAACTCAAATTAATTTCTTGACAACCCATACGTGTGTTTTTATTGGCTTATCACTAACAGACCCAAATCTAAGAAGACTATTAGAAATAGTAGCACAAAAGAATATAAACAATGATGATCAACCAAAACATTATGCAGTATTGAAAAGATCAACTTTTAAAAATTATCAAGATATTGAATCCATAAGGAGTTTTGAAAAAGTTAATCAGTCATTGCAAGAAGTATATTACCAAGAGTTGGGGCTTAATATTATTTGGGTTGATGATTTTAAAGAAATTCCAAATATATTGAAATCTATTAAAGGTTAATACGCATTCATAAAGAAAGGAAAAACAAACAATGATCAACCGTTACTCTCGCCCCGAAATGGCGAACATTTGGACTGAGGAAAATAAGTACAAGGCTTGGCTGGAGGTAGAGATTCTGGCTGATGAGGCCTGGGCTGAGTTGGGTGAGATTCCCAAGGAAGATGTGGCCTTGATTCGTGAAAAGGCAGGCTTTGACATTGACCGTATTTTGGAGATTGAGCAGGAGACGCGCCACGATGTGGTAGCCTTCACGCGGGCGGTTTCTGAGACACTTGGTGAAGAGCGCAAGTGGGTGCACTATGGTCTGACCTCGACCGACGTGGTGGATACAGCTTACGGCTACCTCTACAAGCAGGCCAATGACATCATCCGTGAGGATCTGCGTCGCTTCACCGACATCATTGCAGAGCGGGCACGGGAGCACAAGTTCACCATCATGATGGGGCGGACCCACGGAGTGCATGCGGAGCCTACGACTTTCGGTCTTAAGCTCGCGACTTGGTACAGCGAAATGAAGCGCAATATCGATCGTTTCGAGATTGCGGCTGCGGGTGTGGAAGCCGGGAAAATTTCTGGTGCGGTTGGGAACTTTGCCAACATTCCGCCATTTGTGGAAAGTTATGTCTGTGAGAAATTAGGCATCCGTCCGCAGGAGATTTCGACTCAAGTCCTGCCACGTGATCTCCATGCTGAATACTTCTCAGCTTTGGCCTTGATTGCGACGTCTATCGAGCGCATGGCGACCGAGATTCGTGGTCTGCAAAAGTCTGAGCAACGCGAGGTTGAAGAGTTCTTTGCCAAGGGTCAAAAAGGATCTTCAGCTATGCCTCATAAGCGCAATCCAATCGGCTCTGAAAATATGACTGGTCTGGCGCGTGTTATTCGCGGTCACATGGTGACAGCCTTTGAGAATGTCTCTCTCTGGCATGAGCGCGATATTTCCCACTCATCTGCTGAGCGGATTATCGCACCGGACACGACCATTCTTATCAACTACATGCTCAACCGCTTTGGCAATATCGTTAAGAACTTGACAGTCTTCCCAGAAAATATGAAGCGTAACATGAATTCAACCTTTGGCCTTATCTTCAGCCAGCGAGCTATGTTGACCTTGATTGAAAAAGGCATGACGCGGGAGCAGGCTTATGACTTGGTGCAGCCAAAGACTGCTCAGTCTTGGGACAATCAAGTGGACTTCAAGCCTTTGCTCGAAGCGGACCCAGAAGTCACTTCCCGTCTGACTCAGGAAGAGATTGATGAAATCTTCAATCCTACTTACTACACCAAGCGCGTAGATGAAATCTTCAAACGCGTAGGCTTAGATTAAATATAGAAATAGGCGCTTCTTACGAAGTGCCTATTTGCTTGTTCTTAAATTTGACTGGCCAGCTGCCCGATTTTCTTGAGCATTTCTTGACGTTGTTGGTCTGTTTTGCGTTCTACTCCGTTGAGCTCGGTCAGTTTGACTGGAGAAATTCCACAAAGTTTCAAGATTTGATTTTTAAGTACCTTGCCGTAGTCTTGGACAAAAGGCAGGGCAAAACCTGGTGTATTATGGCTGACGATAATCCAGCCGGACTTGCCTTGCAGGTGGCCTTGCATGCCGACTTTCTTATAAGAGTAGGCAAAGTCAGCGGCAAATACGCGGTCGATAAAGCCTTTGAGAATAGCCGGCATACCGCTCCACCAGATAGGGAAAATGAAAATCAGATGGTCTGCCCAAGTAATCAAATCCCGGTATTTTGCCATTTCAGGGTCTTTGTGTAGGTCACGACGTCTATGTTCTTGGTCAAAGCGCAAGATAGGGTCAAAATTTTCAGCATACAAGTCCAAGGTTTTCACCTCGTGCTTCTTAGAAAGGTTGCTTTGAACTTCTTTGAGAATAGCAGCATTGAAGCCGGTTGGGCTGGGGTGGGTGTAAATAATCAAGGTTTTCATGATCGTTCTCCTTTGATATAAATGTCAAGCATATGCTCGATCGTGCTTTGGATGGCTTGAGGATCAAGGTCTTGTCCGATAGGACTGTTGGCCAGAACGGCTAGACCTGTGATAAAGCTCCAAAAGTGAAAAAGGCTTTCTGCTTCGCTATTGCTAAAATTTTCCTCCTTGCGAAGCTTTAAAACAAGCTCCTTAAATTTATCAAATCCAGGCAAATCGGACTCCAAGAGAATGGTGTCCTGGGTCACTTTCATATATTTAAAAGGAAATTTGATAAAGAGAGCTTCGAAAAAATAAGGGTAGGTCTTGGCAAAAATAATGAAATTAAGACCAAGCTGGGTCAGCTGATCGCGCGCAGAACCTGTCGCATCAATACTTTCATTGATTTCCTGATTGAGAAACAGTGAAAGCCGGGCCAAAACGACCTTTAGATAGCCTTCCTTGCTCTCAAAATGGCGGTATGGAGTGCCGTGAGTTACACCACAGGCCTTGGCGATAGTCCTGAGCGAAAGCTTTTCAATTCCATGTTTTCCGATTTCTTCAATCCCTGTTTGAATGAGCTGTTCTTTCAGCTGGGCAGTATTGCGTTTCATGTATCTCCTCCAAAAGTATACACTGTCTACTTATCTATTTTTAGTATATACTGTCTACTTTTTCTTGTCAAATAAAAATAGGCAAGACTATCACGCTATCCAAAATCTACAATGAAGCTCTTGTTGCCTATCTTTTAAAAAATGAAAAGCTACTGTGATACAAGTCCATATTACTAGTAGTAAGACAAGGGAGCATAAAAAGACACCCTTTTGAGTCCTAGCTCAATGTGCTAAAGGGTGTCTTTTGATTTTTATTCTTTATCTTTAGTCTCTGGGACTTTCTTGAATTTCACTTTGAAATAGGCGGTTACATCATTTACCTCATCTCGTGATTCTAAAGTCAATGTAAGAATGTCGCCTTCAATACTATAGTTATACGTTTTTTCATTTTTAACATCTGCAATAGAAAGTACGACTAATTGCAAAATATTTGGTGTTTCAGGGAAGGTAATCGTATGATTCTTAGTATCGATTTTACCATTTCTAAGTAAAGAATGGACCGTGTAATCATTGTCGTTAGAATCATAAGTAGTGTATTTCATATGGGATTGATAAGTTGCTAAATCTGTTTTTAACTTGCGAAATCTTGCCTTTATAAAACCGTCTTTAGAAATAGTTGACGCAGAGTATTTCTTTAGGTAGTAATCGTAGAAATTGCCGAGACAAGTTCGCATAGGAGCTGTATATTCAAATTCAACCTTATTGTTAGAAATATTCAATGTAGGTGCTAGATCTTTCCAGCCGTCAGAATAGCTTAGCCGCGTAGCCTTTTCTTCATCAAAGTCTTGATAGCCTAAACTACGTTCAACTGAACTTCTAAAGTCAACAGCTTTCCATTTTCCATCAAGGGTAGAGGTTTTGGCAGTGCTAGAGCTAGAGTTAGAATTATTTCCGCATCCTGTGAGTACAAAGAGAGAGCAACAAGCGATTAAGAATGCTTTCATATATTTTTTAAACATCTTTGCTTCTCCTTTCTATTTCTTCTCTTGTTTTTGAACTTGTTTGAAACGGAATTCAAAGTGAGCAGGGAGTCCTTCCTTTGTGGTGGTACCGTCTGCATAAAGATAGAGAATACCATCCTTGATCTCATAATTGTAAACGACTGGATCTAATTTATCGCCTACAGAAGCAGGGAAGGAATTAAGAATTGACAACCCTTCTTTAAATGAGATGGTTTGTTTGCTTTTATCAATATCTCCTGTTGCAGAATATCTGAAAATGCCACTGTCATTATCCATGCTTACTTTATATTGTTTGAATTCTTCAGAAAAACTTGACTCGCCTTTATAAACTTCTTTAATGAAATCAGCTTCTGTTGTTTTATCTTTATCTCTGTAAATTGAATAAAAGGCTTTTGCAAAAGGTGTGACATCGTAATCATAACTTAGGTTAACAGTATTTCCGTCAACTTTTAGTGCCATTTTAAAGTCTTTGAAAGCTTCAATGAATCTTGCAAAAGTGATGCCCTTCATACCTTTGGGAATGAACACTTTTTGAATCGATTCAAGTTCGTCTACAGATTCCCATTCTCCAGACAGGGTGGCCGTTTTCTGATCAGATTGAGCGACATTTTTGTCTGTCTTTTGGTTTTGTCCGCAGCCAGCAATCACGAAGAGTGCTAGGAGAGTGAAGAGAGTAAGAATCAATTTCTTCCATTGTCTAGACATTGTAATTCTCCTTTTTAGTTATAATTTTTTATTACTTTTTTAGACTTGATTTTACCTTATTATTCCAAATGAGTCTGTCTTGTTTTATAAAACATAATCTCGCCACTACATGTGCCATTATTTGGCTTCATTATAGCGTAATTCCTATAATTAAGCTAGTTAGAATCTACATTAAAAGTAGAAATTGGTGAATTTCTGTTATCTAGATAAATTCAATATTAAAGAAACTGTAGCTATTATAAAAACTTTAAATTGATTTTTCGGTTTAGAATGGATAATATAAAATTCAGATATTTTGTTAAAATCAAAAAAAGCCCTTAAAAACAAGATTTCTAGTCATGTAGATGCTTTAAGGATCTAAAGTAAGTCTTGCATATTCATCATTTTACACTAATTGCCTTTATGGAAAAAATGTATATTTCGGAAGGTTGGTTTTAAGTGGTATGTCTTTAAATAAAGGCATTAGTAGTAATTTAGGTATAAAAAATCCAGCCGAAATCTCTCTGCTAGCTTTTCTATATTCGAACATATAAGAATTTTTCTCATATGAATAAATATATTAAAAAGAGTTTAATCACTATTGAACCGCACCCCAAAAGTTAGACAGAAAAAATC